>JBAXXB010000136.1:0-11165 GCA_037128115.1 Bacteroidota bacterium | reverse complement strand
CAAAGGTAGACCGGCCGGCTCAGCTATGAAATATGGGGTTCGTAGGGTGGATACATCTATAGCACCACTTTTTACATCTATTATGTTCAGTTGCAAGGTAACATCCGCTGTAAACATGTTGTACTCATTTTTGGTAATGCTGATAATTTGATATTTGCCTAAACACATATAATCAAGATTATTTTTTAGGTGCAGTTTTTTGATTTTAAATTGTGCAGCATTATATAATTTCTCAAAATCGCCATTCTTGATAAATTCAGTATTGAAAAACGAAGGGTTGGTATTGTAACCTTTGCTGTTTTTTAACACATCCGCAATTGCCTGTGTTAATGGCTGGTTTAAAGAATTTGTTTGAAGGTTAATAATCATCACTACCATCTCGTTGCTTTCATCCTTATTCTTGAATCCTTTGTCGAGAATCGATTTCTGAGAAAAGCCAACATTACAAATCAAGAGCAAGGGTATCAGGAAGACAATCTTCATATTACATTAAGTTATTTTACCGATTTATAAAAGTAAACTGCATAAATATCATTTATTATTTCATCAAGCAGCTTATTGTTATCATTTTTTTGATCAATTATACTTTGGCAATTCTCGTAAGGGTAAACCCTAATTACAACATTTGGGCTGAGTCGCTTATCGTAAAGTATTGCTCGGTCAGTGTTAATTTCAATTTTGTAATCACTTTCTCCAAGAAGCCATGGTTGATTCGAAAAAATGAAATTATTCTTTTTCCTGTTAATATACTCTGACATTGGTTTGTAGATTTGCCCAAAACAATCATTTTCTACTATTTCGATTTTAATTTTTTGTTCCGAGTTGCTTAGATAATCCGATACATAATTACCCAAATCTTTCAGGTTAACTTCAAACTTACCTTTAACCCGTACTTTAAATTTATTCGAATTTAACCATAGCGTGTCAGATTCTAAATCAATGTTTTTAACCATTGCACTGATAGAATTTTGTAAAAGAAATTTATCATTTTCCGCAAAACTCCCACTTGTTTTATATTGTTTGTCCTTCCCACTTTTTTGGGAATTGGTGACATTTTCCTTTTTACTAACATTTAGAACATTAACATTTCCACCATAAGCAATTACGGCATTAGCCTGTGCATCCAAAATGGCTTCATTTAATGCTTTAGCTTTATCTGTCTTTTTGTGCACGGGCGACTCGCCGCTTGCTATTGTATAATTGTTTTGTGAAATACAAAAATTACTAAAGCACAAATAAAAAACTAAAAGCAAGGCATTATTTTTCATTTTGTAATTTCAACATTTCATTATTAAATATTTCTTCAAACTTCTTTTTATCGTAGTCTAATTGCAACTTAGCATCCTTTGAAACTTTGTTATTAATTTCATCCATAATAGAACTTTTATTCATTTCCACAACAACCCAATAGGTATAGCTGCCGTCAGTTTCTTTGAATGTTTTTTCGCCAATTAATTTAACATCTGCCAGTTTTTGATCAACTACCAAATATGATAATTCTTCAAATTTATTTTCAAAGTCCTGCGGTTTAGCATCAGTTCTTTGATTTGTATACTGGCTGGTAACAGTTTTAACCAACGATTGTATGTTGCTTGCCAATTCAGCTTTTGCATTTTGAAGTGCAATTTTTTTTGAAGTGGCCAGATCAGGGCTTTTACCCATTTGCTTTGCTCTAAAGTTCTCCTTGTCTGTTTGGTATTCTTTACCAGAAAAAGGCAATGCAATCTCAATTGCTCCAGTTTCTTTTTGTACCGTTTTAGGCGCTTTACACGAACTAATAGCAATTAAAAACATTGCCAGGCTCGTAAATAAAAAAAAGTTGGTTTTCATGGTTTCAAATATTTAGTAGTTGTTTAGAAAGAACAAATCTGTTTTTTAAGTAGTTAATCCTATGGTTGTCAATCGCCATTTCAATAATGATTTTCATGAGCTCCTGATATTCATTATGTTTAAACAGCCTAATGAATTACTGCACCACAATAAATACAATTGTATTTTGAAGAATCGATATGCTGTTTACCACATTCGGTGCAAAATACTTTTTTAAGATTTTGAATGGGAGGAACTGAAACGGGAGCTGCATAAGTAGTCGGCTGGGGCATATCATTTAATAACCTTCCCAGCAGTTTGTTGGTTTCCTGTTGAACGGATATACGTTCATTGATTTTATAATACCAGCACATAACTTCTCTAAGCAGCAGGAAGAGACCAACAAATAGAATTAAACCAACAAAAAAGTAAACGCCAAAATTTTCCATGCTTATAGTCTTATATAAAATTTAAAAAATCGTTTTGAGTTATTAATCGTAATCCAAACCTCTTAACTTCTTTATGCAAATTGTAATGTTAACTTGTATAAAGCGAAACATTGTTTATCGATTATTCCTTTTCACCTCTATAAAATCTGGTTTAACATATCTTCTTTACAGCCTTATCAAACCAACTGCAACCTCTGTCTCCAATATCTCTCCTATTATATCCTATAATTTGCTATTCTCTTCCTTATCCCGGTATTACTTTTTTTCACCATCTTCCTTCTTCTTCCCCCTGCTCCATCCTCCTATTACCCGGGCGTTGGAATACTCAATATAGAATTCGGGCTGGGTGTTTTCAAAAGGCATCATCATTCTATCAAGCCGTTCCGTAAGTAATTTGTCGCAGTCGTCAAATACCTGCAGCATTTCTTCTTTTGCGCTTTTGTCGCCCTTAATGGCCGAGCGCGGTGCCGATATCAGCCCGTTATAAGCGGCGGCGGTTTCCTTCAGTATATCCACCTCACCGGCAGGCATATTGAAGTCCAAAAGCGCTTTCGCAATAGGTTCGGCGGCTATGGCAATATTTGCGCAGCGATCGCATATCTCTTTTTCGTTACCCCGCTTCAGGCTGCTACGGTTATAGTCGAACTGCGTTTTAATGCCATTATCCTTTATTTTGTCGGCATAGGCATAGCCAGCCCCGCAAACGGACAGGGCAGCATCCAGCATTTCCTGCCCGGCTTGTTGCTTCTCCTTGCTTTTCTTCTCCGAGCCTTTTATGCTAACGCTTTTTGAATCAATTTTCCCAATGCAGTCATCCAGTTCAACAACATCCACGCTGAAGGCCGCCGAATTTTCCCAAACTGTTTTCCGTGTTTCAAGTACCGCCGAAACATTATAGTACATTTTCAGTTTTCTTAATAATGATTCTTCCATGACAAACTAATTTAAAATATCAGAGAAGTTAAAGTTTAATAGAGTAGGGCTTTGGTATAAAGCGATGTAAATTTACAATATGTATTTTATATCACAATTTATAAATGCAAATATTTTTTGTTGCTATTTCAAAAAGTTATTAACAATTTGGGGAATATTGTTATTTATTACGAATACTAACTGATTTTTAAGTTCTCCCTTTTCAAGTAGAGATGCCCGCCTCTGGCGTACAGAGGTGTTCAAATCTCAAAATAGTATATCTCCACTTTATCCTGCCACCGTCACTTGCTATTCAGGAAACTCCATTTCCTATTTGGGAAAAGTCACTTTTGATTAAAGAAGCGTCACTTTTAATTCGGAAAACGTCACTCTTGATTCAGGAAGCGATACTTGCTATTAGGGAAACGTCACTTACGATTCAAGAAAAGTCACTCTTGATTCAAGAAACTTCACTTATGATTCAAGAAGCGTCACTTTCGATTCAAGAAGCGTCTCTTTTGATTTGGGAAACGCCACTCTTGATTCAAGAAACATCACTTGCTATTTAGGAAACGCCACTTTTGATTCAAGAAACGTCACTTTTGATTCAGGAAGCACCACTTGCAATTCAAAAAACAATACTTGCAGTGCAGGGAACAATATTTTTATCTTATACCATAAACTCTATCAACTGGTTTCCAGCAGCATTCGCACAACCAGTCTTGTCTAAATCTTATCCTTTCCACCCTCTGCCTTCTCCTTGCCGATCTTCTCTTTGTTATCCTTTAGCCCCTTCGCTTGTTTCAGCAATATCCGTATTATCCAGTTGCTGCTTGGCATACTGCAGCACTTCGGAATTCACATAAGCCAGTTCAATTCCGGCCTGAATAAACATTTCCTCCGATTCGGAACCCGAATGGTATTTGAATTCACAAACCACCCGCTCAATACCACAGTTGATAATCAGCATGGCACAGGTGCGGCAGGGAGTCATGCGGCAGTATAATGTGCTTCCCTGCAGCGAAATACCAAGGCGGGCAGCCTGGCAGATGGCATTCTGCTCGGCATGAACCGTACGTACGCAATGGTTGGTTGTTTTGCCATCTTCATGCGTAACCTGTTTGAATAAATGACCCACTTCATCGCAGTGCGGCAGGCCAACTGGCGAGCCTACATACCCTGTAACCAGTATCTGTTTATTCCGTGCTATCACGCATCCGCTGCGCCCGCGGTCGCAGGTGGCCCGTTTGGCGATGGTGCGCGCCACTTCCATGAAATATTCGTCCCAGGTGGGTCGTACGTAAGGGGTTTCAGCTTCTGAAGTCATTGAGTATTGTGTTGGAGAGAGGTAAAAGTAGCGATTTTTTGCTAGGCGAAGATTCCGGTTAACAGATTTTAGCTTAATTTTAGCTGAACCAATCGTTTTGAATGACACTCATGCAATATCCAGAATTAACTTTATAGGTTGTTAACCAGTGATTTATATGGCTGTGGATACTAAAAATGAATTGAACCCTACCGGATCAGCATCCGGTATTATTACGAATAACGATATAATCAACAGTATTTTAAACTCGTATAAACATGCATTGAAAAATAACCTGGAACCATACCATAACCATGTGTACAGGGTTTTTAACCTTGCGCTTCCTTATATGAAGCCGGGCAAAGATTATGAAATTTTATCCATTGCCGCCGCTTTCCACGACCTCGGCATCTGGACTCATAACACCTTTGATTACCTGGGGCCATCCGTTGTACTGGCAACACAGTATTCCCTGGCCCGGAACCTGGACGCTGCGACCGTGTCCGAAATAACATCAATTATCAAGGAACACCACAAACTAACGAAAACCAAAACTTCCCAATTAGCCGAAGTATTCCACCAGGCTGACCTGGCCGATTTATCCCTGGGCCTGATCCGTCACGGGATGGACAAGAGACGGGTGCGGTTAATCAGGAAAACTTTCCCCAATAATGGCTTTCATTACCATTTATTGAAGCTTTTTATAGAGAACCTGTTCAAAAACCCGCTCAAACCCCTGCCCATGTATAAATGGTAAGCCCCTGGAGATTCAAAGACCTTGCCTGCTGAATTTGATTTTTTAAGTATTTTTGTATGACATCAAAATCCAACTTCTATGCACTTTTTAAAGAAAACCATACTGCCTGTTTTGCTGGCCACGATCTGGATCAGCATATCTGAATTTGTAAGAAATGAGTTCTTAGTCAAGTCGTATTGGACGGCACATTATGAAAAGCTACGCCTTATTTTTCCCTCTGAGCCCGTTAATGGAGCAGTATGGGGGCTATGGTCGCTGTTGTTTGCTGTAGCAATCTTCATTTTTTCGAAAAAATTCTCCCTCTTACAAACCACCCTTCTATCCTGGTATGTTGGCTTTGTTTTTATGTGGGTCGTAATTGGCAACCTGGGCGTTCTGCCTAAAGGCATTCTGTTGATTGCTATTCCCTTAAGTTTGCTCGAAGCGTTCCTGGCTGCCTTTATCATTATAAAACTTGGCGGTAAAACAGAATAACATCGCCATTTTCAGCCGGGTGATCAAGCCTCCTGGTTCGACCTATCCAAAAACCTCAGTTTGCTGTGCTTGACCCCATACAAGAAATACAGCACCAGGCCGATTACCAGCCAGATAAGGAAGCGCATCCAGTTGGTGATACCCAGTTCGCTCATCAGGTAAAGGTTTGTTAAAAGACCAAGTACCGGTATCAGCGACCATTGCCTGATGACGGCATACACGGTGGTGGCAATGGCACCTGCAATAAAAACATACATGGGCAGTTGGGTATGAAATCCCTTTGCCATATGGTTGCTGCCGTTAAGTATGCCGGAAAGAAAGCCCGGGTTTGAGAGCCATATAAGCATGAGTATGATAGCCCATAACGGAATTAAATACAGGCGGCTGTTTGCGTAAGGAACATTAAACCCTTTTTTATCAGGGCTTTTGTTGCCCTGTGGATGCAAAATCAGCACCCCGCCCGAAACAAGAATGAAAGCGAATAGTGTTCCTATGCTGGTAAGATCAGTTACTTCAGTCAGGTTAAGGAACAAGGCAGGCACGGCAACCAGTATGCCTGTGATGATAGTTGAGAAACCCGGTGTACGGTATTTTTTGTGAAGCCTCGAAAAGATGGGCGGTAATAGCCCGTCGCGGCTCATGCTCATCCATATGCGGGGCTGCCCCACCTGGAAAACCAGCAGCACTCCTGCCATAGCAATTACGGCACCTAAAGCGATGAACCCGGAAAGCCGGGTCAGGTGAAGTTTTTCGAAAGCAAAAGCCAGGGGATCAGCCACTCCCAGCTGGCTGAACGGGATCATGCCGGTAAGGATAAGGCTGATAGCCACATATAAAACCGTGGTAATTACCAGGGAATAAATCATCGACCGGGGTAAATCGCGGCGCGGGTTGCGGCATTCCTCAGCCGTAGTCGAAATGGCATCGAAACCTATATAGGCAAAAAACACACCCGAAACCCCTTTCAGCACTCCGCCTATGCCGTTGGGTGCAAAGGGACTCCAGTTAGCCGGATCGACATAAAAGGACCCTACGGCAATAACTACCATCAGTATCCCGATTTTGATCAGCACCATGATATTGCCGGCCATCTTTGTTTCATAAATCCCTTTGAAGACCAGCCAGGTGATAAAGACTACGATTCCGAGTGCCGGTATATTTGCAATAAGTCGTATGCTTCCTATCTGCGGAGCCGAAATCCATGCCTGGTAAGCCTGCTGCAAACCCTGGTCGAGGCCTGCCAAAGGAACGCCCGACTGTATCTGTTCAGCCGCCAGTTTAAATCCTTTGGCAGCACTTAGGTAGTCAATAGCCAGGTAGCCGGGAATATGAATATGGAGCCCGTTCATTAAACCTACAAAATAACCTGACCATGAGATAGCCACGGCAATATTACCTATGGCATATTCCATAATAAGGTCCCAGCCTATGATCCACGCCAGAAGCTCCCCGAAGCTTGCATATGCATAGGTATAGGCGCTTCCGCTTATGGGAATGGCAGAGGCGAATTCGGCATAACACATGGCCGACAATCCACAGGCGATGGCCGTGAATATGAATAAAAGTGACACAGCAGGACCTCCGCTGGCAGCGGCATTGCCTATGGTGCTGAAAATCCCGGCTCCTATGATGGCGGCAATTCCCATGGCAGTGAGATCCCTCACTCCCAGGCGGCGTTTCATCAGGTCAGGATTCCCATCGCCCGCATGACGCAGTATCATTTCAATCGACTTCTTCCTGAAGAGGTTTTGCATAGGGCCTGATTACCGCCGTAAATGTAAGGAATAGAAGCATAAGCCTGCTCCTGTTGCTGAATTTATTGGGTATTTCGCGATTGCCCCGGGTTGGGCAGGCACTCAAATGCAGCTGATCCCGGGTCTGAATCCCTGGATTAAACCTGGCGATCGGAGTATTACGTATGTTATACGGATATAAAAAGTTGTACGGCAGCAACTATGCCTTCCAGGTCAATCCCGCATTCGTGGTGCAGTTCCTCCGGGGTTCCCTGCTCAATAAAACGATCAGGAATGCCCAGGCGGTGAATAGTTGCCTGGTGGTAACCGTTATCGTTGGCAAATTCGGTAACGGCACTGCCTAATCCCCCGATCACTGAAGCGTCCTCCAGGGTAAGAACCTTATCGAATTTCCTGAAAACCTCATGTAGCAAATCCTGGTCAATGGGTTTCAGGAAACGGATATCATACAAGGCAGCATGAATATTTATTTCAGCCAGCTTTAAGCATGCCTCCCTTGCCACATTACCGGGATGACCGATTGATAGTATGGCCAGGTCTTTCCCATCAAGTATCTTCCTTCCTTTACCTACTTCTAAGGCGGAAAAAGGCATCTTCCATTGGGGCATTATTCCGCGTCCGCGGGGATAACGTATAGCAAACGGCCCCATATCTTTAAGCTGCGCCGTATACATCATATTACGTAGCTCTTCCTCATTCATAGGTGAACAAATGGTCATATTAGGTATCGCCCTCAGGTAAGCCAGGTCGTATACGCCATGGTGTGTCGCGCCGTCTTCGCCTACCAGGCCACCACGATCGAGGCAAAAAACCACGTTCAGGTTTTGCAGGGCCACATCATGAATAAGCTGGTCGTAGGCTCGCTGCATAAAGCTGGAATAGATATTGCAGAAAGGCACCAGCCCGCTGGCAGCCATCCCGGCCGAAAAAGTCACGGCATGTTGTTCGGCAATTCCCACATCAAAGGCCCGTTCCGGCATTTTAGCCATCATCAGGTTGAGTGAACAGCCGGTCGGCATGGCAGGAGTAACTCCAACAATCCTATCATTCATTTCGGCCAGCTCGATTATGGTCTTACCAAAAACAACCTGGTACTTGGGTGGCTGGTTCTTACAAAGCGTTTCTTTCAACTCGCCCGTTTCCATATCAAATATGCCCGGGGCGTGAAACAAGGTCTGGTCCTTCTCGGCCTTTTCATAACCTTTGCCTTTCACCGTAACAACATGCAAGAGCTTTGGACCGGGAATATTCTTCAGGTCACGCATCAGGTGTACCAGCTTCACCACATCATGCCCGTCGACAGGTCCGAAATACCTGAAGCCAAATGCCTCGAAAAGGTTACTTTCCTTCAGCAGCGTAGCTTTCACCGCGTTGCCGATTTGTTTTACAACGGCCCTGGAATTGGCCCCGTAACGGGTTTTCCCGCCCATAAGTAACCAAACCTTATCCTTAAGTTTATTATATGCCCGTGAGGTGGTAATCACGGTGAGGTAACGCGAAAGTCCTCCTACGTTTTTATCGATGGCTATGCCGTTGTCGTTGAGTATCACCAGGAGATTAGCCTTCGAAACACCGGCATTATTCAGTGCTTCCATGGCCATTCCTGCGGTCATGGAACCATCGCCTATGACTGCGATATGCTGCTGGTTCTTCTTCCCCAGCAGGGATGAAGCCACGGCCATTCCCAACGCTGCCGAAATGCTGGTGGATGAGTGACCGGTACCGAAAGCATCATATTCGCTCTCGCTTCTCCTCGGGAAACCGCTGATTCCCTGGTAGGTGCGATTTGTAAAGAAAAGATCTTTCCGGCCGGTAAGTATCTTATGGGCATAGGCCTGGTGGCCAACATCCCAGATCAGCTTATCCTCGGGTGTATTAAAGGCATAATGAATGGCCGCAGTGAGTTCCACTACGCCCAGGCTGGCACCCAGGTGGCCGGGATTACGGGAAATCACCTCGAGTATGAATTGACGTATATCGTTGCACAACTCCGGCAGTTCATCGACACTGAGTTTACGCATCTCGGCCGGTGAATTGATATTTGATAACAATGTACCCTGTGCGGGAGTCATAAACTGTAATTTGGAGTGTAAAAGTAAGGCTTTCCTGCCAAAACGTGTGCTAAGACAAGATATTATTGGAATTAATGAATCTTAACAAAAAACCGGGCTGCGTATAACGAACCCGGTCCTTGGTATGTAAGTTTGCGATCAGCGCAGGTAATTGCTTGTATTCAGTTGTTCTTCTGCGAGGCCTGTGATTTTACAAAAAGCCCAGTTCCAGCATGCCGGATTCGCTGATCATGTTCCTTTCCCACGGTGGCTCGAAAGTGAGAGTGATTTTTGCATCGGTAACACCTTCCACATCTTTAACCTTTTCGTGAACATCGATAGGCAGGCTTTCGGCAACCGGGCAATTGGGGGCTGTAAGTGTCATTTTTACATGTGCCACAAAATCATCGTCCACATGAATGGAATAGATCAGGCCCAGGTCGTATATATTTACCGGGATTTCAGGGTCATAAATTGATTTAATCACCTGAACGATCCGTTCGGAAACCATATCTTTTTCAATCTGTTTACGCATTTGGGGAAATTGGTTTAGTGTAGGGTCAAGTGAGTTGAAAAGCCAATGACAAGTTGTGAGGTTCTAACCCAAACAGTTCAGCCTATAGACTGTTTTTTTCTTTAACCTGGTAGGCAAAAGCATATAATTTGATTTGCTTTACCATCGAAAGTAATCCGTTGCTGCGTGTAGGCGAGAGGTGTTCCTTCAGCCCTATCTGATCCAGGAAAGTAGTTTCGGCCGCAACAATTTCGGAGGGCGTATGCCCGGAGAAAACACGGATCAGCAGGAAGGCTATCCCTTTTGTAATGACCGCGTCACTATCGGCTGTAAAGTAAATCAGCCCGTCCTTATACTCCGAACTCAGCCATACCCTCGACTGGCAGCCTACAATTAGATTGGCATCTGTTTTTTGGGTTTCATCGATCAGGGGTACTGACCGACCCATTTCAATCAGGTAATTGTATTTGTCCATCCAGTCATCAAACTGGTTAAACTCATTGACTATCTGATTAATAGATTCACTTATTGTCATTTTCGTATTAATTTTTTGTCGGGGTTATGCAAAAAGAATTTTCACACGCTGTATGGCATCTATCATGCTGTCAATTTCCTGTCGTGTATTATAAAATGCCATTGATGCACGCAAGGTACCATTTATTCCCAACACATGCATCAGGGGTTGCGTGCAATGATTACCCGTTCGGACCGCTATCCCCATATGATCGAGTATGGTACCTGCATCAAAGAAATGAATTCCATCGATAAGGAAGGAGACTATTGCCGCTTTATGCGCTGATGTACCAATGATTTTGATCCCATCAATCTCCTGGAGTCTTCCCGTTAAGTATGCAAGAAGATCGTTTTCCTGGGTCCTGATAAAATCCCATCCGAGCGCATCCAGGTAATCAATCGCTGCACCAAGACCCATCACATCCGCAACATTGGGCGTTCCGGCTTCAAATTTATAAGGAATTTCGTTAAAAGTAGTCTTTTCAAAAGTAACTTTATCAATCATTTCACCACCCAACTGGTAGGGCTGCATTTTTTCGAGCCAGTGGGTTTTGCCATAAAGGCCGCCAATACCCATAGGTGCGTACATTTTATGTGCCGAAAAGGCATAAAAGTCACAATCCAGG
>JBAXXB010000135.1:0-11171 GCA_037128115.1 Bacteroidota bacterium | reverse complement strand
AGGAAAGTCAGGACAACACAGAGCGCCATACTTCCTAACGGGAAGGTCCTGCGGCTGAACACCGTAGGAACAGCCAGTGCCACAGAAAAGATACCGTCCGCCTTTGGCGGATAAGGGTGAAAACGCGGGGTAAGAGCCCACGCTGTGTTGCAGCAATGCAGCATGAGGGTAAACCTTATGGGTTGAAAGACCAAATATACCGGGAGTAGCGCCGCGTAAGCGGTTGCTGTAAGGGTTGCTCGCCCGATGCCCGGGGGGTAGGTCGTTGGAGGCCGCCAGTGATGGCGATCCCAGATAAATGATGGAAGCCGGCGGGTCGGCAACAGGCCCTAAGGAACAGGATCCTGCTTATAGGGTTGTCACTTAAGTGTTGCATTTTTAGGAGATGAAGGCCAGCCAGGATTGCATGAGGATAAAAAAAGCATGCAGGGAACAAAGTGAGCACGCGTAGTGGAGAGTTGGAGAGAAAAGGAGAATTGAAAGAAGTAAAACCATGTTTCATTTTATTGATTATACGAATAGCAAAAATAATCCTGTCATGAAAAGAATATTCTACTTCAGCATACTAACTCTTTTATTTGCCGGCCAGCTGCTGGCGCAGGATTTACCCAACGGCAGTTTCGAAAACTGGGCAGGCGGTGAGCCTAACAGTTGGAATACAACGAATACAAGTATTCTTGGCCTGGCATTTACCACGGTAACCAAAGATCTCACCAGCCCCCAGTCCGGCACGGCATCGGCCAAACTCACGGTCATCACCAAAAACATTCCGTTTGTGGGCTCCGTCACCATACAAGGGGCACTTACCCTGGGCACGCTCAATATCGATCCAATCGGGCAAACGGCAACACTCACCGGGGGCTATCCCTTTACCGGTATGCCTCAGAAACTCACCGGCTATTTCAAATACCAGCCTGTTAACAACGACACCTGTGCCTTTGGCTGGGGCTTATTCAAATGGAACAACGGGGTTCAGGATACTATAGGTTATACGGCCTTCGATACCATGGGTGTGATAAATACCTGGACCTATTTTGAGCTCCCCCTCGAATACCTGACCTGGGAATCACCCGATACCATGAACATACTGTTTCTGAATTCCAACCCGCTTGATGGCATCGACCATACCGGCACCAAAATGTGGGTTGATAATCTTTCCTTCGTGTATGGCACGGTTGGCATCGAGGGTCTCACTTTTGCCAAAGGCATGAATATTTACGCCGAACGCGATGCAAAGCAACTGATCCTTGTATCTACCTTCGAAGAGCAGGAAAGCCTGGATATCAGTCTATACAACATGGCCGGAGCCGAAACCAATCATTGGAAAAGGTATATGCAGGCAACCACCGAACGGTTGGATATCAATAATCTGCCACCCGGCACCTACGTTATACGCATCACCTCGGGTAACCGCCTGATCGATACACGCAAGATCAGCATTCTTAACTGATCTTCTCCGATTTTTTCTTTTCCTACTGGTTCAAGTGTATTCTATTCTCTGAATTTGAATGCAGATGCAGGATATTCTCATTTTGTCAATTTCATGCGTTTGGTCTAATAACAAGCAGGTTAACAAACTACAGAGCGGGTAGTTTTTCCCAAATCTTCCTTTCCATATACTATATGCTTTCTACCGGCGTTTAGTTTTCAAATTACCCCTGTTGATAAGTTAACACCGGCACGGTGATTGCCACCGGCATAATACTGTAACTTTAATCCTGATTTTCAGCATTTCCATATGAATATACCCCGAATTTTAGGCACAACCGTTTGCGTACTCCTTACATGCATGTGTTTACAGCTATCTGCACAAAAGACAAGCATTTACAGCGATCCTCAAGCCTCTTACGACCAGGCTATTGACCTGTACAACAAAGCCAAATACGGGTCTGCGCTGGTTCTGTTCGATCAGCTGGCTACAGGCGAAAGCTCCAACATTAAAGCCGGTTCCGGCTATTATGCGGCTTTATGCGCCACCCAGCTTTTTCACCCGGATGCTGCGCAGCGTTTCGGGAATTTCATAGAGACCTACCCGCAGAATGCACAGGTGAATGAGGCCAATTTTGAACTGGGCAAGCTTCAGATCACAAACAAGGATTACCATAAAGCGCTCGAAACGTTCAATAAGGTCGATAAATACGAACTCAGCCCTGAACAGCTGAATGAATACTATTTCAAGTCCGGCTATGCCTGTTTCAAGACCAATGACTTAAAAAAGGCCAAAGAGTTTTTTGCACTTCTCACCGAAAAGCCTAACAAATACATTACACCGGCCAACTATTACTATGCTCATATAGCCTATACGGACAAGAACTACGAAACCGCACTGAAACACTTTGAACGGGTAGCCACCGATGAGACTTTCCGTGATGTGGTAAATTACTATATCATACAGATTTATGCCTTGCAGGGCCGCTACGACGAATTGCTCGCCAAAGCCATACCCGTGCTTCAGGCAGGAAATGATAAGAAAACAGCCGAAATCGCGCGCCTGACTGCCGATGCCTATTTCCACCAGAGCGATTACAAGACGAGTCTCAAATACTTTAACCAGTACCTTGACTCAAAACCTTCAAGCGTTTCGAATATCGATAACTATGAAATTGCATTTGCCAATTTCCAGTCCACCAATTATACTGAAGCTATCAAATACTTCCAGCTGGTTGCCACAGCCCAGGATACCCTATCACAAAATGCCTATTTTAACCTGGGCAATTGCTACATTAAGACCAACCAGAAACGCTTTGCCTTTAATGCCTTTAATTCCTCCTTTAAAATTAAAGCTGACCCGGCATTAACAGAAGAAGCCCTGTTCAATTACGCTAAACTGGCGGTTGAACTCTCCTACAATCCATACAATGAGGCGGTGAATGCCGTGCAGGATTATCTAAATAAATACCCGGAGTCAGTCCGTCGCGACGAACTTTATGGGTACCTTGCCGATTTGTACCTGTTGACAAAGAATTATAAAAATGCACTCACCAGCATACAACAGATTAAGAAGCGAAATGCACGGCTCGATGCCGCCTACCAGCGCATTGCCTACTACCGTGGCATAGAAGTGTTCAACGAAACAGATTATGAGGGAGCCATCAAGTTGTTTGCCCAGGCTCGTGAACAGACGTCGGATAATTCAATAAAAGCACTGTCCAGCTATTGGACCGGCGAAGCTTATTATCGCACGGCTCAATGGGATAAGGCAATAGAGGCTTTTAACAAGTTCCTGGTGACACCCGGAGCCCAGAACCAATCCGTATTTAATACCGCCAATTACAACATAGGTTACTGCTATTTCAAAAAGAAAGACTACACCAAAGCAGCAACAGGTTTCAGGAAATACTTGGCTGATAAGGGTACGGAATCCAAACTGGCCGGGGATGCCAACCTCAGGCTGGGGGATTGTCTGTTTATGGCAAAGGAATATGCAGCTGCGGTGGAATATTACCAGAAAGCAGTGGCAGCGCGAGTAACCGACGCCGATTATGCCATGTACCAGGCCGGCATCAGCTATGGTGTACAGGGCGATATGGACAACAAGGTAGCGACCCTTAAAAAAATGCTGGAACTATATGCCAAATCAGCCTATACCGATGATGCGCTCTACGAGATCGGCCTGACATACAATGTAATAGACCGTGACAATGAGGCTCTGACCTATTTTCAGCGTGTGGTAAAAGAATTCCCGAACAGCACTTACGTAAAAAAATCGCTTCTCAAAACAGGCCTGATCTTCTTTAATCAAAACCACAACGAAGAAGCATTGACCATGCTGAAACGGGTTGCAAAAGAATACCCCGGCACCCCCGAATCGAAGGAAGCCTTGGGCAGCATCAAGAGCATTTACCTCGAAATGAACCAGGTAGATGAATTCGTAGATTTCACAAAGCAGGTTCCCCAGGCGGATGTTTCACGCTCGGAGCAGGACTCACTCACCTATATAGCTGCCGAGAACAAGTATATGGATGGGAATTGCGAAAAGGCAACGGACGGTTTTACCAAATACATCAGCAAATTCCCGGAAGGCTCATTTATACTGCAGGCCAATTTTTATAAAGCTGAATGCGATTACCGCGCCCAACGATACGACCAGGCCCTGAAAAGCTATGAATTCATCCTAGGGCAGCAGCGCTCCCGTTTCACATCCAACGCCGCATCCAGGGTAGCCCATATACAGCATTTGCGCAATAACTTTGATACGGCACTGGAAAGCTACATACGACTGGAAGAAACTGCCGACCAGCCAGGTATGATTTTGGATGCAGTAAGCGGACAGATGCAATGCAACTTCGCATTAAAACGCTATGGCCTGGCAATACAATCGGCTCAGAAATTGCTTACTCTCGACAAACTGCCTGAAAACCTGGCTACCGAAGCTCATATCACGATTGCCCGTTCGGCTTATGCCCTCACCAATACCGACCTGGCCCGAAGGGAATTTGAAGAGACAATGAAACTTTCGAAAAACGAGATGGCCGCCGAAGCTAAATACATGCTGGCACAGCTCGAATTTGAAAATGCAAAATATGAGGAGTGCGAGAAATCGATTTTTGCCTTGTCAGAAAACTATGCCTCTTACGATTACTGGGTGGCCAGAGGATTCCTGCTACTCTCCGATGTTTACCTCAAAAAGGGAAACACATTCCAGGCAAAGCAGACACTGCAGAGTATAATTGATAACTATGAAGGCCAGGACCTGGTTATGATAGCACGCGAAAAACTTGGCGCGATCGGCGACAGCAAATAATGTAAAGGATTGAACCGAAAATGGATGCTTACTAAAACTTATTTTCAAATGCAGATCAAAATGTCAAAATATAAATTCACCCTGGCACTTATAGTTTCCTCTATCGCTATGCTGTTCCCGGCTCGGTTATGGGCGCAGGCAAAAACATATAACGAGGAAATCACGGTGGTGGCACCTTTCGATCCCATCATTCCGGATGCTTTCAAAATCAGCCAGAATCCTGCCGCTGACGATACCAGCACCCATGTCCCGTTAATGAACTACAACATCATGCCCCGGAAAGCAGATGTACGGCCCGTAATTGAAACCCTCCCTGCCGTGAAACTGGTTGCTGAGCCGCTTAGTAAACTCTACCGAAATTATATCCGGGCAGGTGCAGGAAACTATTCCGCTTTATATGGCGAATTATTTATAAGCTCATTGCGATCGAAAGAATACCTGACATCCTTCCATCTCAAACAGCAGTCGGCTGCAGGCACAATCAAAGATTATGGTCCGGCTGGCAACAGCCGTACCGAAGCCGAATTAACAGTCGCAAAATATTTCGGCGAGCATACGCTCAGCGGGAAAGCTTTTTATTACCGGGACGGGCTCCACCTTTATGGTTACAAGCCTGACGATTTCGCAGGCATAACTATCACCAAAGATGATATAAAACAACATTATGCTACCGCCGGCGCTACAGCTACTTTTGGTAGTAACTACAAAACGGCAGATAAACTGAACCACTCTTTCGCGCTCTCCTATTACCATATGGCCGGCCTTTACGAAAGCAGGGAAAACAACGTGCAGTTTACAGCCGGTTTGGACAAAAAGTACGATCTGCTTAAACTCGGGAAAGACCAGGTGCTTGGTATGACTGCCGGCTATAACTTCCTGAACCAGGGTGATTCCATACACCATACTAACAGTGGTATTTTCCTGCTTAATCCGTACATCAAGGCCCAGGTAAATGAATACAGCCTCAAGGCCGGTTTCAAAGTGAACATTGCCTCCGATTCGGTAACCAAAGCTCATTTATATCCTGTCATTGAAGCCCGGCTGGAACTGATCCCTGATGCGCTGAAGCTTTATGCCGGTATCGATGGGGGCATGGAACACACCAGCCTGAAAAGTATCACGGAACAGAATCTTTTTATCAGTTCGGTGCTCCCCTGGAACTATGTGTACGACAAATTCAAAATTTACGGGGGCTTCCAGAGTAACATCAGCCGGAGTTTCAATTTCAACGGAAGCATTTCGAGCAGCACATACGAAAATTACCCCCTATTCGTAACCGATACTGCGGCTGCACTCCTGAACAGTTTCACCCTTTTATACGACAATATCAGCACCGTAACCCTAAAAGGAGAACTTGAATTCGTAAAATCATCGAGGCTGCGTCTCGCACTGAATGGAACTTACACCCATTATAAAACCCTGGACCAGGAATATGCCTGGTATAAACCGGCTTACGAATTTGAATTCACCGGAAGGTACAATATACAGGATAAGATTATTCTCACAACCAAAGTCACTGTAAACGGGGCCGTTTGGGCACTGGTTCCGGCTCCGGACAATACCGGGGATAAAATAGCTGCAGCTGCGTATATTCTGAAGGCTGAAAAGTTAAAAGGATGGGCCGATATCAACCTGGGAGCCGAATACCGCTTCAACAAGGCACTTTCGTTCTGGCTCAATGTGAACAACATTACCAACAGCAAATATACCCGCTGGTATAACTACCCTTCGTACGGGCTCAACCTGCTTGCAGGAGCAAGTTATTCATTCTAGAAAGTTAAGCCTCAGATTGATCGGGAAGGATGATTAAAGGAACCCCGACAGAATCAGCCTGAAAGAAATATTTCAGACAGCCTGCTATTTCTTGGGTGATACATTATTCCACAGGACCTGGAATTATTTCATCCTGCAAACTCATTTTTGGCCTGACAACCACCTTGGTTTTCCAGTTTCCTTTTAAATAATAAAGGTACGAAAGCGACATTCCTATAAACCAGGCCACGGGAATGGACCACCATATGCCATCGACGCCGAAATACCGTGACATGATAACGGCTGCAGGTATTCGTATCACCCAGAGTGCAAACAGGGTGATGAACATCGGGATTAGAGTATCGCCGGCTCCACGCATCACCCCGCCTATAACAAACATGGTTGAAAAAAAGATATAGAATGAGCTAACAATCACGAGGTATTCGGCCCCGAGATTTATTACGGCTGCGTCAGAAGTAAACAGTTGCATCAGCGATCGCCTGAAAACAATGACAGCCAGGCTGGTAAAAACCGCCAATGCACTCGACATAATAAATGTAGCCTTAAACCCTTGTTTCACCCGTTCGGGCTTATTGGCGCCCAGGTTTTGCCCCACGAAAGTAGAAAGAGCTGCGCCAAAATTCATGGCAGGCATACCGGCCAGGGAATCCAAACGCCCGGCAGCACTGTATGCTGCTATGGCATCGGTGCCAAATCCATTCACTATGCGAGTTACCGCAAGCATTCCCATAGATACAAAAGTCTGCTGGAGACCGGTCGGAAGACCAATCATCAGGCTTTTACGAAAAATGGCCCAATCGAAAACCAGTTTCAGGCTGTTGAATTTAACCACTTCATGTGTTCGGTTAAGGTAAATCACACCGGTAATGAATGCCCCAGCCTGCGCAATTACTGTAGCCCAGGCCGAGCCGGCCACACCCCATTTAAAGATGGCCACAAACAGCCATACTAGTATTACATTCATTATGGTGGAAATCATCAGAAAGTACAGGGGTGTTTTCGAATCGCCCAATCCCCGGAGCACAGAACTGATGCCGTTGAATCCGAAAAAGAAAATCGTTCCCACCAGGTACACGTTAAAGTATGCAATAGCCTGCGGCATAACATCTTCAGGCAAATTAATAAGCCTGAATATAGGACCGCTCAGGGTAATTCCTAGTATAGTTACAAATATGGATGCAAAAAACAGGAAGATATACATGGTCTCAATCGAACGCTTGACCATTTTCATGTCCCTGGCACCGAAATACTGGGAAACAATAATAGTTGTTCCCATAGCAACGCCCACCACGAACGAAATAAGCATGAAAATCAGAGGAAAGGACGCTCCTACTGCTGCCAGAGCCTGCTTCCCTATATAACGGCCCACAACAATGCTGTCGACAATATTGTACATCTGCTGAAAAACATTCCCTATCAGCATCGGAATGGCAAACTTAAAAATGAGGCTTCCACTGTTGCCTTCGGTAAGGTTTTTCATTAAAAAACAAGGTATTGGAACACAAACTTCTATCTTCGATCCGGCAGCCAAAATGAAATGCCGGAAATATATTTATTAATAAAAACTCACCAATCCCCTCAAATAGTGTGAATCATATGCTTTCTAAGGCCTGATCCTGAATGGCTTACCCGGAATCAATCCATATGACGGTTATACGATCAGGAAAACAGATCCGCTTTCATCTGTGCAATCATGAGGGCACTGTTTTTCTCGGCAAACTCAATCAACCCGGGAAGCTGTTCCTTGCCGGCTGATGCACGCGCAATATCTTCGATCTTCTGCATCGTTTGATGAATATCGGAAGAGCCGAAAAATAAAAAATGGGGTTTAAGTTTATGGGCATGATGCCTGAGTTTTTCCATCTCGTCAGTTGCAATTGCCTCTTTTATTGTGGCTATCTCAACTGGCGTATTTGCAACGAACATTTCCACGATTGAATGAACGAATTCAGGGTCGTCGTCATCAAACATCTCGAGCGAATAAAGTTTTTTTTGAGGTTCCATCTGTATGTTTGTTGGGTCTGAATCAGGCGACTATTGTACCGCAGTTTCTATATGTAACGGACAAAAGGTCCTTCAGGTTTTATTTTTTATTGGATTAGGGCAGGAAAGAAGAAAAGATAAATACCATTTATTTATTTGATAATCAGCACTCCATCACTCAGGTGGTACCCCAAAACGCTTTTCAAGCTATTTATCTCCCGAAATTCGCTTCAGCTTGGATGCCGGAACTTCCCAGTTCTGCAAAAACAGTTTGCCGGGCAGTGCAGGCCAGATCCTTACTGCCGTAAATCAACTCACTGTCAGCATCCATAAAAGAAAAAACCAACCTAAACTGCCCGGGGTATTCCGGGAACAGAAATCGTCGGAATACAAGACTTACTCCCATGGGAAAGCCCTGCTCAAAATCCTTCATAGTACTGATTCGTTTATATTGCTAAAGTAATAAGCATTTCCCTATAAAAAGCCATTGTTATTAAAAATCTGTCTCCAGGGTCTGGCTAAGCGCTTTTGTCGAAAGCAAACCACAGGCGGCGTCTATGTCCAAACCGCGTGATGCCCTAATGGTAGTCATAATTCCCTTATCCATAAGGGCACGCTGAAATTCAAGCAATCGCTCCTCATTGGTGGGTGGAAGGGGGACATTGGGCACCGGGTGAAAACGGATCAGGTTGATACGGCAGCGGATTTTGTTCAAAAGACGTGCCAACTCCTTTACATGGTGCTGGGTATCATTAATTTCACCAAACACAATGTATTCAATCGAAACCCGGCGGTATTTCCCTAGGTCGAAGCGGTGAATAGTTTCAATAACGTCCTTGATCGGATATACATGCTGCACCGGCATCAGGCGACGGCGTTCGTCATCAAAAGGGGAATGAACGCTTACGGCCAGGTTGCATTTGCTGTCGCGGAGAAAAATTTCCATGGCGGGCACAATGCCAATGGTCGAAACGGTTACTTTACGTACGCTCAGTCCAAAGCCCCATTCGGCAGTAAGTATCTCCTGGGCCTTCATCACGGCTTCCACATTGTCGAATGGCTCGCCCATTCCCATGAAAACGATGTTGCTCACCGATTCTCTTTCGGGCAAACTCCGCAACTGGTTAAGAATTTGACCAGCAGAGAGTTGTGCCTGGAAACCCTGTTTGCCCGTGGCACAAAACAGGCAACCCATCTTGCAGCCCACCTGCGACGAAACACAGAGGGTGTTCCGCTTCTCTTCAGGGATAAAAGCCGTTTCGATAAACTTATGGTTATTAACCGGGTAGAGGTATTTCTTTGTACCATCATCCGACTGTTGTACCTTAACAAATGCAACAGCACCCAAGTCGTAATGGTCTGCTAACAGCAAACGGGCTTTCTTCGAAATATTCAACATTTCGTCGTACGACTGAATGTTCGTCTTATAGAGCCAGTTAGCCAGTTGGGTAGCCACAAAACCTGGAAGTCCAAGTTCTCCCACAAGGCTTTTCAGGTCCGAAAGGGTTTTACCCAGCAGCAGGTCTTTTTGAACAGTGGTGTCAGGGGTCGGCATCGGGTATCAGAAGTATATTTCGGCTACTATGTTATTGAATGAGATTCCTTTACCGAGCAGAATCTCCCTGCATTCAACAACCATTTCGGCACTTCCGCAAAGGTAGTACTTTTGATCAAGGGGAAGCTCGTCCAGGCCCTCAAGATATTGGGTTACCCGGCCAGGATATAAGCCTTCTCCTTCCTGCTGCGAGCAACAGCGATGGTAGCGCGGTCCGAAGTCACGGATGAGGTCTTCGCTGAAATAAAAAGAATCCAGGGTACGGCCACCATGTACCAGGATTTTGTTGTCACCCAATCCCGAACGATACATGCTCACAAAAGGAGCGATGCCGGTTCCCGCTGCTATCCAGTATGCCGGGGCAGCTGAACCACTATAGGTTCCGAAAGGTACCGTAATCCACAAGATATCGCCTTGTTTCAGAATTGCCAGGTTTGGTGTCAGTTTCCCGCCTGGTTTTATGTTGTACAGTATATTAATATTTTCATCGTTTACGCCACTGGCAATGCTATATAGTCGCGCATCATCCGTTGGCTGAGCGGCCAGACCCAGCACCTGCCCGGCGCTGAATCCGAAATCACGATTAAACGAAAGTATGAAAACATCGGGAGAAATCTCTATATTGGAAGTGATCGTTACTGCTTTAAATTTGACATTTGGTTTTGATTCAACAGGGCTCATTGTAGGTGTTTAATTATTTAGTAAAAATATTAAACGAATGAATTATGAAATGGTTCAATAAGAAATTCCTTATTAATCGCATGTTCCCGGCCAATTTACAAAAAAAACCGGAAATAAATACCGATAAATGCCACATATGTTATATTTTTGAGTGTCTTTATCTATACAATTACAGGAAATCAAAATCCGGCTAAATGAATAAAATATTGCGAATGAGCTTCTTAACCCTTTTCACTTTAAGTGCCCTAATCCTTTTTGGGCAGGAAAAATGCAGGGTTCTGAAACCGGAACTTGTGGGGACTTATGAAGGAAAATGCAAGGATGGCCTCGCCAATGGCAAAGGAATTGCCATTGGAACCGACCGCTACGAAGGACAGTTCACCAAAGGTTTCCCGCAAGGATACGGCACATATACCTGGTCGACAGGTGCGAAAT
>JBAXXB010000134.1:0-11286 GCA_037128115.1 Bacteroidota bacterium | reverse complement strand
TTTTCTCAAAAATGAGTGCAAATTTACGCTAAAAAATTGATACAAAACAAGTTTGAACCGGTTTTTTTAACAATCCCCTGTTGATAACTCTAAATTTGTCCTTCCGGCTGCAAAAGTACGAATTAATTTTATATTTGTAAGCTTTTGATTTCGAATTGACTCATTCTTGTAAAACGCAGTTAATAAATATGTTATGATGGAAAATGAGCAGAATATTTCATACATAATCAACATACTGGGTGAAAATGAAAGCGGTGGAATTTCTTCGGTTTCGCCCCCCATTTACCAAACAAGTAATTTTTACTTCAGCACCGTCGAACAGTTTCGTTCAGCCATTTCGGATGAAAAGGCAAACCTGGTTTATTCTCGTGGCAACAACCCGACGCTCAACTTACTTTGCCGTAAACTGGCCGCTCTAGAAGGGGCTGACGAAGCACTGGTATTCGGAAGCGGGATGGCAGCCATATCGTCGGCCATCCTGTCGAACGTTAAAACCGGCGATCACGTAGTATGTGTTCAGAACCCTTATTCATGGACCAATACTTTACTGAATACCAACATATTACCCCGTTTCGGGGTGCAGGTAAGCATGGTCGACGGCAGCTCCACACAAGCTATAACAGAGGCTGTAAGGCCCGAAACCACGCTGATCTATCTCGAGAGCCCTAATTCGTGGACCTTTGAACTCCAGGACCTGCATGCCATCAGTGAATTTGCCAGGAAACGGGGTATCATAACCCTGATCGATAACAGCTACAGTACTCCCTTGTACCAGCAACCCATTAAACTTGGAATTGACCTGGTGGTGCATACGGCTTCCAAGTACCTTGGAGGTCACAGCGATGTGGTTGCAGGGGTTTGCTGCGGTTCCGCAGAGCTGATAGGGAAAATATTTGCAAATGAATTCCTGACCCTGGGTGGAATTTTGTCTCCTTTCAATGCCTGGCTTGTCCTCCGGGGATTAAGGACACTGCCCGTCAGGATGGAGCATGTGAGCCGGGTGACTCAACAAATTATTGCATATTTCAAAACACAGGCCTGCGTTACCCGGATTTTCTACCCTGTGCAGCCTGGTAATGCACAATATGAACTTTCGCTCAGGCAGATGAAAAAAGGATCCGGCTTATTTACCATCGACGTAAATTCGACAGTAGAAAAGATAGAAAAATTTTGTAATAACCTGGTATTCTGGCGAATGGCAGTTTCCTGGGGCGGTTTTGAATCACTGATTATTCCGTCCTGTACCTTTGTGCGTCCCGGTCTATACAGTTCATTGCCTCCGACTTTGATACGGTTCTCCGTTGGACTCGAAGATGCCGAAACCCTCATCCATGATATAGATCAGAATATAAAGTTCCTGCTATAGCCCGAAAATAATACAGGAATAATATAACTGGATGGATTGTGGTTAAAGCCTGCTAAAGCTATAAGATAAAGGAAGCTTATTCAGCACTTCCTTTTTTGATGTCTTCTTTCTGTCCCAAGGACTCATCTACAACATCGGCTACTTTTTCCTCAGCTGTGATTACAGGTTTTTCTTCCTCAACCGGCATTGGCTCTTGAATTGGTTCTTTTGAACCTGTTTCTGCGCTGGTCCTTATTTTTTCTTCCAGTTTATCGACCAGACTGGCAGCCTTTTCGTCCAGTTTATTGATTGCATCCTCGGCTTTATCTTTCAGGTTTTCTCCGAAATCTTTTACTTTTTCAGTAGTCTCCCTGGCCACAGTCTTCACATTCCCAACAACGTCTTCCAGTTTCTCACTAACTTCCTTGGTGTATTCTTTTGCAGTTTCAACACCTTGAGCTGCTTTTTCTTTCAATTCGGAAGCCTTGGCCGAGCTTACTTCTTTCGAAGTTCCAAAGAGTTTTTTCAATGAATCTTTAAGTCCCATAATGCTGTTTTTAAATGATTTGTACCGGCTAAATTACAAAATTTCAGTAAAGTTCGCAATACTAAACCGAGTATTATTATTCTTGTAACAATACTATTTTTCATGCATTTCAGGTCTGCGAATCTGGGTACGCTCGCTTGCCTTTTCGTTTTGCCATTTCTTAATTTCCTTTTCATTGCCCGACAAAAGCACATCCGGTACCGTCCAGCCCTTATATTCGGCGGGCCTGGTGTATACAGGCGGCGATAGCAGGTTATCCTGGAATGAGTCAGACAAAGCCGAAGTTTCGTCACTCAATACACCCGGAAGGAGACGGATTACCGCATCAGCGATCACGGCGGCTGCCAGCTCACCTCCGGTGAGTACGTAATTGCCGATAGAAATTTCGCCTGTAAAATAATGCTCACGCAGTCTTTCGTCTATGCCTTTATAATGCCCGCACATGAGAATAATATTTCCCGACATGGATAATTTGTTGGCAATGGGCTGGTCAAACAACACCCCGTCCGGAGTCATAAAAAGGATATCGTCGTAATCACGTTCTGATTTCAGCTTATCAATACAGTCAGCTATAGGCTGAATCATCATGACCATCCCGGCACCACCCCCGAAAGGGTAGTCATCAACCTTGCGATGCTTGTTGTCAGAATAATCCCTGGGGTTGTGGATATAAATTTCGGCCAGGCCTTTGGCTTGCGCCCTTTTTATCATGGAGTGGCTGAAGGGCCCTTCGAACATTTCAGGGAAAATACTTATTATATCAATGCGCATATGCAGGAGCAGGTTGAGAATGCAAAATTACATTTTTTAGGCGTGCATTTCCGATGAGTTACATCTCCACCCGGTATATTATCAGCTTTCAAACTTTAGAATGCTTTTGATTGTTATATTTGCATTCAAATTCCATCTTCCTATGAAATCAAAGCTTTTACTAATAGTATCACTTCTCTGGATGTCAGTATCTTTTGCCCAGCAAGCCGGGCTTAAAACGTATGTATTGCATTTCAAAGATAAAGGAGTGAATAAATCTGCCAGCATCAATCCTTCCGTTTATTTGTCGGAGAAAGCTGTTGAAAGGCGCTTGAAATATAAGATTGCATTCGACGAATCCGATTTACCTGTAAATGAACAATATGCAAAGGCTCTTTCAAACTCGGGGGCAAGAATTCTGACTCGTTCCCGCTGGCTGAATGCAGTAGTGGTTGAAGCTTCGGCTGAAGTAGCAGGCAAAATAGCAGCTTTGCCGTTTATCGCAGATCTTAAGCTACTCGATAACAATACGGAACAGGTTTCTACAGGGAAACCGTTCTTTGAAACGGAGACGGTAAATCCTTGGGCTTACAGCCAGCCTTTCAAAAAAGTAATGACTGATGTATACGATTATGGCGCAGCCTTTAACCAAATCGACCAGCTGAAGGGGCAATATCTCCATAACAGGGGATTCAGCGGGCAGGGTATGACCATAGCCGTGCTGGATGCAGGATTCCAACTGGCAGACAAGATGCCCTGTTTCGACAGCCTGCGGGCTAACAACCAGATATTGGGCACACACGATTTCGCGGTTCCCGGGAATAACGTATATGACTCAGCCATGTTCTGGCACGGCACAAGCGTACTTTCCTGCATGGGGGCCTATATTAACGGGCAGATGGTTGGAACCGCCCCAAAGGCATCATACTGGCTTATACGCACCGAAGTAGCCGAAACAGAGAAGCTTATTGAAGAATACTATTGGGTGAGCGGCGCTGAATTTGCGGATAGTGTAGGGGCTGACCTGATTAATTCTTCGCTTGGGTACACCACATTCGATGATCCGTCGACCAGTCATACATACGCTGATATGGACGGAAATACCACAGTAGTAACCATAGGTGCCGATAAAGCTGCCCAGAAAGGAATACTTGTCGTAAACAGTGCCGGAAACTCGGGTGGCGGCGGATGGTGGTACATCAGCGCTCCTGCTGATGGTGACAGCGTATTAACAGTTGGCGCGGTGGATGCAAACGGAATAAGGGCCGGTTTTAGTTCGGTAGGTCCAACGTACGACGGGAGGATTAAACCTGATGTATCAGCCCAGGGAGCCGGAGCAGCACTCTTTTTCCCCAATGGCCTGGGATATGGAAGCGGCACATCCTTTTCTTCACCCATTACTTGCGGAATGACTGCCTGCCTTTGGCAAGCCTCACCTAATCTGAACAATATGCAGATCATTGAAGCAATTAAAGCAACTGCAAGCCAGGCTAACCAGGCAGATTCACTTTTAGGATGGGGAATTTCAGATTATAAGTCAGCTTGCACCTCGCTTTCGGTTAGTAACCAGCCTGTTGAAAAAGTAATTGTCACCTATCCCAATCCATTTACCGACAAACTTACTCTAGGCTTGCCTGTATCGCTCCATGGGGTATATAAAGTTGAAATTATCAATATACAGGGTGAAATCGTTTATACCCTTGTAGGGTCCGGAGAATCACTACATAGCCTTCAAATCAATGATTTAGCCAATATGACTGCTGGAATATACCTGCTTCGGGTCAAAACCGCCCAATCGGATTATTCTGCCAGGATAATAAAGAACTAAGGGCTCCAATTCCGATCTTTTTTATTCACCGGCTCGCTGAGCCGGTTTTTTTTTGCTTTTTATTAAATAGTATCAGCCTTTAGAAAGTTTAGAAGAGTAACTGCAATCATCAATGCTTGATTTTTTGGTCTGTCAGTGATTTGTATTCACTATTTGAATATTTCAGTCAGTAGAGATGTCTTAGGGTCCATTTAGCAATTTGACTTCTTAATATAATAAATTCATGTATATGTGAAATGTTTTACTTTCCTCGGTTATCGCTATATCTATAAGATTAACAGTTATTTGCAATCAAATAAACCTGTTTTAAGTACTTTAAATTTGAAAAATTACTGATGTCCGGGTATTTGGCGGTCAATTTTCGGCTTTTAGAAGCGTTCGAAAGATTTCTTTAAGCAAGGATTTTATGGTTTGTGCTCTGACTGGTTGTAAACCAACAAATGTCATTCGAAGTTCAAGCTATGTGAAATAGGAGCAGGGACGACCATACCTTGGTAAATCAGGCGACAATACAGTTTACATTTATAAAATGTCACAAGATTACAATTGTTAAATTACGTACACAAATGTAACCAAACAGTTCATATACATAAGTAAACCTGCAAATAACAAGTGTAACCCATGCTTAGCGACCGCTATAAACTTCAGTAAATCATACATATAAATATTTGTAATCAATATTCACAATAGTAAACCCGTACAATTTGCAAATCGTATCACAAAAATCATATAAATATGATCTATATAATGAACATAATCAGTGCATTAGGAAGCTTATATAAATGATACATCCAGGTAATACTGAGCTGAGGACATAGTCGCTCCATATTAAGTTAAATTTTAATAATATACATTATATCAATAAGATAGTACTTGTTATTGAATAATTAAATTAAATGTAAACAAATGAAATAACATTGCCAGATTATTTCTTTTTCAGACGTACAATATTAAATCTTTAGTATTACATTTGTAGAGTAGTTTACAAGATAATTGTTTACAAATGAAGGATAGAATTACATTACTGATCAGAGCAAAGAATCTGACCGCTGCACAATTTGCAGATCAGATCGGTGTGCAGAAGTCCAGTATTTCGCATATCATCTCGGGCCGCAACAATGCAAGCCTCGATTTTGTGCAGAAAATACTCTTATGTTACCCGGAAGTAAATATGGAATGGCTTTTGTTCGGGAAAGGGCCTCTTTTTAAAGGGGCCGAAACTATTAAAAATCCCAGTATTGACGGGCGATTGAGCACAAATGCACAGAGGGATTTGCCTCCTGTGGATCTGTTTTCTGCAGCCAATGTTGATATGGGTACGGATTCCGGCAAGGAAAATGAGTTAAGCACTGAACCCAAACCAGCGGAAATTATAAAACAGGAAGATTTTAATCAGGGAGTTTCAGAGAAGGAAATTTTAGAAAAAGAAGTACTCCTCCCAAACACTTCAACTACGGAGATAGTTTCAGATTCGCCTCCAGGGAAACCAGAGAATATGGAAAGGTACAGGCATACCAATCCAAGTACGAGATCAATAGTGAAAATCGTTGAATTTTATTCCGATAATACGTTTAGGGAGTATTTCCCCGGATGATCAATGCCTGTCGAACTGCGAAAAGAAGAAACCCGCTTCAATCTGGGCATTTTCATCGCTATCCGACCCGTGAACTGCATTATTCTGTATCGAAGTAGCATAAAGCTTGCGAACAGTACCTTCGGCAGCATCAGCCGGGTTTGTTGAGCCAATAAGTTTACGGAACTCCTCTACGGCATTTTCTTTTTCCAGAATTGCGGCTACCACCGGTCCTGATGACATGAAATCAACCAGACCGTTAAAGAAAGGCCTGTCTTTATGAACTGCATAAAAGGCTTCTGCATTTTCCTTATGCAGCAATGTTAACTTTAAAGCTTTGATTTTGAACCCATTTTCAATAAATTTATTGAGGATCAGCCCTGTAAAACCTGCTCCGAATGCATCAGGTTTGATCATGGTAAACGTGGTATTTCCAGACATAAAATGCTAAATTGTGTTTACAACAAATATAAGTTTTAAATTAAACAACACAGCGATCATAAAGTTTAAAATGGTAATTTTGCAAAAAAAATAACCAGATCAATATATAGGAACTTGGGCATTACAGAAACGACTATTGCTTACTTGAAAAAACTCCTTGAGGAGAAATCGGAAGTACTGATCACAACGCATTATAATCCTGACGGAGATGCCATTGGCTCGTCGCTGGCTCTGTTTCATTTCCTGACCCTACTTGGAATAAATTCAAAAGTCCTTTTACCGAATGAACTTCCATCGTTTTTACTTTGGATGCCGGGTGCAGACCAGGCAGTTATATATTCGGACGATACTGTTTTGGGGAATTCACTCATTGCAAGTTCAGACCTGGTGTTCTGTATGGACTACAATGCACTCAGCAGGGTAAAGCTGTTTTCGGACCAACTCAGGGCTTCCATGGCTACCCGCGTTATTATCGATCACCATATTCAGCCTGAAAATGAGTTTGATCTTACATTTTCGGATACCCGCGTTTCTTCCACCTCTGAACTTTTATACCAGATTATCGATATGGCTGGCCATGCGGAAAGAATAAGCAAGGAAATGGCCGAATGTCTTTTTGTGGGTATGATGACTGATACCGGGTCATTCAGTTACGCATGCAACCGTCCAGAAACCTTCGAAATAGCTGCAAACCTGATCCGGGCCGGGATGGATGTGGAACGTGTTCACCGTATGGTGTATGATACCTATTCTGAGAGCCGTATGCGGCTTCTGGGCCATTGCCTGGGTGCCAATATGAAAGTGATGCCGGAATTCGCCACAGCTTACATATGGCTCTCTAAAGAGGATATGGAAGAGTATAATTACCAGCAAGGTGATACCGAAGGTGTTGTAAATTATGCGCTTAGCATTCAGAACGTAGCTGTAGCGGCTTTGTTTACTGAACGGGGCGACAGGATCAGGGTTTCATTACGGAGCAAGGGGACGTTTTCAGTCAACGAATTTGCCCGTTCACATTTTAATGGCGGAGGCCATCGAAATGCTGCCGGGGGTGATATTTTCAAGACCATGCCTGATACCCTGGCATGGTTCGAGGCTTTGTTGCCACAATACAGTGATGAAATTCACCAATCACTCGCATATTATAAATAATATTAAGGTATGATGCGAAGGTTTCATATTATCATATCTGTATTTGTAGGATTTAGCTTAATTTCGTGCCGTAATAAGCAGGATACCGGGGAAACCCGAACCTTGAACCAGGAACAGGTACAAGAACGACTGCTGGAGGCAAATAAAACGGTTATTACAGCTGAGAATGATCAAATCGATACATTTATAGCGCTCAATAACTGGGACATGAACAAAACCGGTACTGGACTCAGGTACCAGGTAATTGAAAAAGGAAAAGGTTTAAAGGTTGTTACTGGCAAATTTGTAAAGTTTGAATACGAAGTAAAACTTATTTCCGGTGAGAAAATATATAGTTCGACGCAAACAGGACCCAAAGAATTCAGGGTGGGTAGCGGGGGCGTCGAAAGCGGGCTTGAAGAAGGAATGCTTTTGCTGAGTGTGGGTGATAAAGCCCGGTTCATTATTCCCTCTTACCTTGCTCATGGTTTATCGGGTGACCAGGATAAGATTCCACCCAAAGCCACATTGATTTATACAGTTAAACTCATTGACCTACAATAAATTAAAACAACTCAAATAAACTGAAACAATCGAAGCAAAATGAAAATCAGATCAATTATTACACTAGGGGCTGTCATCGCGACAGTGATGATTACATCATGCTCAAAATACCCGGGATTTAAAAAATCAGAAAGCGGTATTCTGTACAAGTTTTACGTGGAGAACAAGGATTCCCTCAAGGTAGTTGAAGGAAATATTCTTACGATGAATATCTGTTACCGTATGAAAATCGGTGGCAAGGATTCGATCTTCTTTAATTCAAAAGATATGGCCAGGCCGTTTGAAATCAACCTCGCCAAGTCGGAATTCAAAGGCGATATATATGAAGCATTTGCTATGTTACATAAAGGTGACAGTGCCACTTTCATTATAAACGCAAATGATTTTTTCAAGAAAACGGCTAAGTATCCTAAAACACCGGAGGGTATTGACAGCACTTCGATGATGTATTTTGACGTTAAATTGCTGAAATCGGAATCACTCGAAGCCCGTCAGAAAGAAGAAAAGGCTAAAGCCGATAAACTCAGGGGCGAAGAACCTGGTAAATTGCAGGCTTACCTCACGAACAATAAAGTCACTACATTGCCTTCGGCATCAGGCATTTATGTAATAACACATACCCAGGGAGCCGGGCGTGCCATTCAGAAGACAGATTTTGTAAAGATCAACCTGACTGTTTCATCCATTGAAGGCAAGAAAATTTTCTCGACACTGGATAAGAATCACCCACTCACCTTCGAATACGGACAACCTTTCGATACCAAAGGCTTCGAAGAGGCTGTAGGAACATTGAAGAAAGGCAGTAAAGCAACGGTTGTTGTTCCTTCAGCAATGGGCTTTGGCGAAAAAGGCAAAAAGGATATGAGCGGGCAAGATATTGTTGCACCTTTCTCACCGATTGTATACGAAATTGAGATCCTGGATCTGAAAACCAAGGCTGAAAACGAAAAAGCAAGCAAAGAAGAAGCAGCAGCTGCCAAAAAAACCTCCGACGAAGCTATGGCTAAAGAACCAGGCCTCATTCAACAGTATGTTAAAGCAAATAATATTACTGCCAAGCCAAACGCAAGTGGCTTAATTTACGTTGAAAAGGTAAAAGGCAAAGGCGAAAAAGCTGTAGCCGGTAAAAAAGTAAAAGTTCATTACACCGGTAAATTATTTAACGGTAAGGTATTCGACTCATCACTGACCAGGAAACCATCGACGCCATACGAGTTCACACTTGGGCAGGGCCAGGTTATTCCAGGTTGGGACGAAGGTATTGCCATGATGAATGTAGGGGGAAAAGCTACCTTGATTATCCCATCGAAATTGGGTTATGGCGATCGTGGCCAGGGAAGTGACATACCACCATTTTCACCATTGGTATTTGACGTTGAACTTGTCAGCGTAGGCGGTAAATAAAATTATCAGTAAAACTGAAGGGAATGAGGTAGCTGCAGAGTTACCTCATTTTTTTTTTGATCCGTGCTATGAAAAAGGGATTCAACAAAGCAGGCTTGTTATAGTAAAGTGGTAGTCCACTGGACGCTTGGTTGACCTCGCAACCTGCGAAAAGGGCAACGGCATGACCGGCGGCTGTGTCCCATTCCATAGTTGGGCCAAAACGGGGATAAATGTCGGCACCGCCCTCCGCCAAAGTGCAGAATTTCAGGGAACTGCCGCGTGAAACAAAGGAGAGATCAGGGTGCAGCTCTCGAAGGTCATTAATAAATGCCTCTGTCTGTTCGTTCATGTGCGACCTGCTGCCTAAAACGAGGAATCCTTCGTTTCTTTCAATACAGGGAAGCCTTTCGGCGAGCAACTCAATTTCCCCGAAGTTTTCAGATGCTGCCGGGTTCAATTGTTTTACTTTCAAACGGAAAGATCCTGAATGACTTCCCCAGTACAACACATCCGGTACCGGGGCATAAACTACTCCAAAGACAGGTTGGTGATTGCTGACCAGGGCTATATTTACGGTAAAATCGCCGTTTTTCTTAATGAATTCCTTGGTGCCGTCGAGTGGATCGACCAACCAGTAGTCCATCCAGGTATCCCTGGTTTCAAAACTAATTTGTGCGCCTTCTTCACTCAGCACAGGTAACCCGGTTGAAATAAGCCCTGCCATAATGATTTCATGGGCTCTTTTATCAGCCAGAGTGAGCGGACTATTATCCGATTTTAATTCAAATCCGAAAGGCTTCTCGTAAATTTCCATAATAGCTCTTCCGGCCTGGTAAGCTATTTGTACAACCTTACCAATAAGTTCTTGCGTAATATCCATAAGCCTATTAATCGAAAATATTAATTAATTATTCTACAATCAGCACGTTACTTGTCTTCAACTTAATTGCCCTGAGCGGAATACATAAAGTAGGGAGCTGTATTATCCGCTTACTTGTTCTTTTTCCGTTTTTCAATCATTTCCTTATATCCGAGCATTTCGTCGCGCAGGCGTGCAGCCTCTATAAAATCAAGTTCCTTGGCTGCTTTCTCCATCGATCGCCTCGACTGATCGTACAGTTTTTTAAGCTGTTCATCATTCATGTATTTTACGAGCGGGTCAGCGGCAGTATTGATCGTTTCTTTCTCTACATAGGCTTTAGGATCGGTCTTATATTCAATACTCCCCGACAGGCCCGAGGCTTCAATACTCTTAATGATCTGGGTAGGGGTAATATTGTGTTTTATATTGTATGCAATCTGTATGGCACGTTTTCGGTTGGTTTCATCGATAGTCCGTTGCATGGAATAGGTTATTTTGTCAGCATAAAAAATAACCTTGCTATTGATGTTACGGGCGGCACGGCCGGCCGTTTGGGTAAGTGATTTTTCGGAACGCAGAAAACCTTCCTTATCGGCATCCAGAATGGCCACCAGCGAAACTTCCGGGAGGTCTAGTCCTTCCCGAAGGAGGTTGACACCGATCAAAACATCGATAGCACCCAGGCGGAGATCGCGCAAAATCTCAACCCTATCTAGCGTATCTACTTCAGAATGAATATACTTACAACGTATACCGAGCCGGATGAGGTACTTTGAGAGTTCTTCGGCCATACGCTTGGTGAGGGTTGTCACCAGGACTCTTTCGTTTTTGGCGGTACGTAATTCTATTTCATTCAGCA
>JBAXXB010000133.1:0-11301 GCA_037128115.1 Bacteroidota bacterium | reverse complement strand
TTCACAAAGATGCGCATCTCCAAGAGACTGTAAATTAAACTTTTTCATACGCCTTGCATGCGCATCCGAAGCCAACGAAAACTTTTTCATAGGCCTTACATGCATATCCGAAGCTACCGAAAACTTCCTCATACGCCTTCCATGCGTATCCGAAGCCACTGAAAACTTTTTCATTCGCCTTACATGCGCATCCGAAGCCACCGAAAACTTTCTCATACGCCTTACATGCGCATCCGAAGCCACTGAAAACTTTTTCATAGGCCTTACATGCATATCCGAAGCCACTGAAAACTTCCTCATACGCCTTACATGCGCATCCGAAGCCACCGAAAACTTTTTCATAGGCTTCGCCTGGTCCGGACAAAATGTTCTTCGTATCTATTTTCCTTTGCAATCCATTCCCTGCCTGTTGCGGAGAGATAGGTATCCATAAGTATCTGAATTAATACGAATAAAAAAATGAAAATAATAGCGATAGGAAAGAACATATTTCGACTATTATTCGTACCTTAGTCTCTTAATACTTTAAGCGTCAATAATAAACATGATATCAATCTTAAAACATCCATGCTATGAAAAGACAGTATTTGCGGTTTCAGAACCCTTTTAGTGTAAAAGGCCGGAGGAGTTTTAAAACCATGGCAACGCAATCAACCCATCATTACGATGCACTAACGGCCGGCCAGGCTAAACCGCGTATTGATGAACTCCGGCTACGCACCCAGCCGGTGTATCAAAACTATCATGACCAGTACGATATATGGAATAATTCACAGGGGGTTGCCAAGGGGGGCACCAGGGGCTTTGACTCTTTATTCGACGAAGTTCCCTCTAAACTTAAACACTGGCAACATAAAATCATCAATGTTTATGATGAAAACAGCGTTCCGTTTCTCAGCATCTTTCCCAGGGGCCGATACGATATTTACCAGGGAACCCAGGAGCAGCAACTCTCGAAACTGCGCTCTCTCGAAATGGAAACCGCTAAATATCCCGACTTGAAGAATATAAGTGGCGAAATTGCGGAGTTTAATGCACAACTTGCTGCTGCCTACCAAGCGAAAGGTGTAAGCCAGGATGCCATCAACGAATCCTTCGCCAGTCTCGATGCTGCCTACGATGCCATGGCTGAAATGCTTTTCCGCAATATGCTCGCACTTATCGATATCTTTATAAAAAATACCGATGTAGTGGGCGATTACTTCGATATGACTCTGCTACAAACGGCACCCGATGAAGGGGTCGATGACAGTCCGTTGTTAAACGAGCCTGCCGCCAGCTAGGCTACAGCCGCCTCTTCTATTCGGCCGGTAACTGAATGCTTACTGCTAAAAAAAAAACAGTAAGCATCGCTTTGTGTACCTATCAATGCAGGTCATTTAAGTGAAAGGCACCCCCTCTTTCTTTCCCTGAAAATCAGGAGGAGGACATGCTGACCCATTTTTCTTACTTTCCGTAAGCCAATAACAATATAAAAATGATTGCCCGAACGACAAGCGAAAATTGATTTGTCTATAATTGCATGAGCCTGACCGAGGCACAATCCACTCCCTCCCTGATTTCAGGGAGGGCCGGAGAGGGTAAAAAGCTTACTCTTAAAAAAAGCCCATATTTCTTTGTGTCTTTTGTGCCTTCTTTGTGTCTTTTGTGATATAGTTAATCACTTACTCTGAAAAATACATTTTATTTAGTTAGCTTACAACTCCCTGACTTCGATTTTAACAAATATTTCACAAGCCAAAGGTTAAAAAAAATATGAATAACCTTATATTTGTGATCCTTTAAGCGCGTTTCATATGAAACGTATCAGAAGGACCGGGGATGACGAAAACCGTTAATAAGAGTAGTCGGATTTTAATTCCTGAAACTATGCATCTTTTAGCCATTTCACTGCTTACCATCCTGGCAGGCACTTTGTTGCTTATAAAATCAAACAAAGATGCTCTGGGCAAGTTCTTTGCCTTTATTTCCTGGTTCTTTATCGTGGTTGGGTTCCTCTTATTTGCTGGTTTTATTGCAGGAGGCATTTGTAAATTATCACATCACTGCAAAGCAGGGCAGCCCGGATGCAGTCGCGAAATGATGATGAAGGACTGCCATATGGGCATGCAGAATGGTATGTGCTGCCCTCCAGGCATGAACGAAGGCTGCAGCGAAAAAATGGAGAATTGCATGAAACATGACAGTGCCATGAAATGCTGCCCCGGACACCGCGAAGGCGATACTACAAAAATGCAATGCAACAAGCCTAAATAGTGCTTTCCTGTCTGGTTAATATACAAACTGTGTCACTGCAGCCGGCAGAAAAACAAATCCGGATGCTTACATGCTGATTTATTGCGTCTGCCTCAGGCGGACTTATGTAAAGAGAAGGTTACGTTGATTTCTGCCAACAGCCATTTGCTAGTGCAAATAATCTGACGGGACTCTAATGTGGCGACAAAATATTGGTAGCATGGTAAATAGAATTTGATAATAATCCGCCTTTGGCCTAAGGCTTATCATTTTTACCCAACAATAGTGATTGAATTTACCAGTTAAAACAATATTTATACGCCGAATGCTATGACCGGAACATCCTTTGCCCCTATGATGATTATAATAGTGATTGTAATCAGGCGCAGAAAGATCATTGACAGGTTCAGAAATACAGGCACCCTGTCGGCTAATACCGCTAAAACGGCGGCTGAGTTACAGATCAGGCAGAGCTTATTGTTCAACCGGCTGTGCAGGCGTGGAATCCTTATCGAAAATAGTGGGCGGTATTACCTCGATGAACAACGGCTTTCCGATTCCAGGTACCGAACCAGGAGTACTATACTGCCTCTCCTGGTTATTGTCTTTTTGTTACTTATACTAGCAGATCTGTATTTTACCAGGTAAGAATTGACCTTATTGAGGTTTTCCGCATCGGATATCCAATAGTTTTTGCATTCATCCCACAAAGGAAAGCTACGCTGGCATATCTTTCTGACAAGACATTATATGGCCTATATACCGACTAAGCTTAGCATTGCCAGTTTATCAGCGCCATCCCGGCTCATTATAATGCAACTTTCCTGCTGAACTCAATGGGTACAAGCAGCTTGAAACTGATATTTCGTCCCATATTATACACCCCTGTCCTGCCGTTGGCATTATTTACGCTTTCGTACTTCAGCCGGCTCAGGTGGCTCTGGTAAGCAACATCGGCAAGGTTGCCGGCGCTTATATAGAGCGAAAACAGGGTTTTGCCTTTCGATACTATATCCGATCCCAGGCCTACATCTAAAAGCGTATACCCGGGTGTAGCCGTTTCGGTTCCGTAGGCGGCATAGAATTTATTCTGTGCAAAATACTTGTCCACTCCTATTTTAACATACGAGTTTGCGAGGTTTTTCCCTACCTTTTTGGCTGAAGCTTTAAGTTCCGAAGTAAATTTAGGTGCCGGTGTAAAAGGCAGGTATTTGAGCGAATCAGGCTCTCCCTTTTGAGTAGATTGAACATACGAAAACGAATTTTCGAAGTGAAGCCAATCGAGGGGGTGGGGATGAATATCGACCGAGATTTCGCCTCCCGATAGAGAGGCATTGCCCGAAACAAATTTGAACGTACTATAACCCTGGTTCAGGGAATCACCGCCGGCGACGCCTGAAAGCTTTCGCTGGAAAATAAAATTGCTGATGCTGTTGCTGAATAAGTCGATTTCGGCGGTAATATGGTTTGAAGTATAACCCAACGAATAATCATATTGAAAGCTATGCTCTGCTTTTAGGTTAGGATCGCCTATTTCGTAACGGTTAGTACCGTCATGCAGCCCGTTTGCCCCGGCTTCACCTATACTGGGAGCCCTGAAACCACGCGATACATTCACCTTGGTGAACAGTCTTTCCGAAAACTGGTAGGTCGCACCCAGGCTTCCCGATACTCCTGTAAAGGTTGAATTGAATGCCGTAAACTGGTGGTAAACATTGAGCCCGGGTTCATTCAGCCTCATTCCGCCTGCACCCAGGTATAAATCCTTGCCATGTTCAGTGCGCGAATCATAACGCAATCCCCCGCTGAGGTCCAGTTTGCCCAGCGATTTTTTTGCTATGGCGAAAACTCCTATGTCGAACAGATCGTACTCCGGCACCAGGAATTCGGTTCCTTTATTCTGAGATACCTGCTTCATACCATTGACGCCGAACGAAATATCCAGGTTGTTTTTCTCGGGAAGTATATAACGAACATCATAGTTAATGGTATTCAGCAGGAAAAACAATCCGTACTTATTTGCATTAAGTATGTCGCCGTATTCCTGGCGCTGGTTCTGTTGCCACCCTATGGTCGTCTTAAGGCTCCCGTTGCCGGCTACAAAACTGTTGTTCAGAACAGCTTTGTAATGGTGCACTTTCTGGTAAGGGTTCAAAGGAGAATAGGACTTATAATCGTCGTTGGTTGCAAGGGCTGTTGCAGCGGTGGAATCATTGATTGCAATGGGTTTGGTGAATTTCCCGCTCAGGCTGTCGCGATCACCGCTGATAATTCCGGGTGTAAGGTTGTAAGCGCTGAAATGAAGATGCGAATATCCCCACGACTTATTGAAGCCCAGGATTCCACTGATGGTATTTTCGTCATACCCTGAATTGAACACATAACCGTCGTATTTATCCTGGTAGGCGTGCGCCTTTTTATTGCTGTAGCGCACATTCCAGATAAAACCCTTCTGATTCCCGGCAAAGTTTGCGGAGTAAGCTATCAAACCGTTATTGGTCTGGTAGTTAACCAGTAGGTTTCCTGCTATTTTCCCGTCGGGCAGGGTCGGGGCGGAAATAAGGTTAATGACCCCGGCAATGGCATCGGATCCATAGGATAAACTGGCAGGACCTTTCAGAATTTCTACCTTGCTTACTGCAAACTCATCTATTTCTATTCCATGTTCATCGCCCCACTGCTGGCCTTCCTGGCGGATTCCGTCGTTCACCGTCACAACCCGGTTGTACCCAAGCCCTCGGATGACCGGTTTCGAAATGCCTGAACCCGTAGTAACCTGTGAAATCCCAGGTTTACGGGTGAGAGCATCAATAATGTTGGCCGACGAAGTCTGCAAAAGCTGGAGAGTAGGAATGGTAGTGATGGGTGCAGGTGTGCGGTTCACCTGGGCTGCTTTCGACAAACCGGTTACCACTACTTCATTCAGTTCGTTGATGGACTCTTCCAAAGTGAAATCTTTGGTCGAAGTTGCTGACAGGTCAATATACTCTGAAACCAGTTTATATCCTATAAACGACACCTGAATGAGTATATTTGCCTGAGGGAGGTTGTCAATTTTATAGGATCCGTCGGCATTGCTGATGGACCCTGTTTTTAGCTCCGGCAGGTAAATACTTACTCCAGGGATTAATTCGCCGGTGAGTTTATCGGTGATTCTGCCTGACAGGGTCGTTTTGCCGGGATTGGAAATAATTCCGGCAAAGGATGAATCCGAAATAAGCAGCAGTATGCCAAGCATAACTAAAAATATATTTTTCATGGAAATGATTTATTGCTTTAAAAACTGAACTGTTGTTCTGCCGACCTGGAAGCAGTATCATAATCCAGCAGGGTGACTTTTCCCATAAAGAAAAGCAGTCGCTGCCAGGAAGGTTAACAACAGCATGAAAATTCCGGGCTTCTTCCTGCATGAAGAAGTAAAATTCTTTAAACCGGGTCAGCAGTGGAAAAGAACCGGGAACAATACAGAATGCAAGAAAGCTGGTTCAAATGGCTATACCCGGGGAGGTGCCCTTAGCTGATAATAATAAAAAACGGCTTCTGATACCTGGTGTTCCTGTTTGGTATTCAGCAAAAAACGCTGTGTTTGCTGCAGCGAAACGTAAACAAAATTCTCAATGCCGCTGACAACATTAAATTCAAAGACACAAACGGCACACTTATCCGACACCAGGTGAAGTTGTTCACCAGGAATGGCAGAATAATCCTTATAAATTTCATGATTTCCTGAAACGCGGTGAATATCCTGTACCAGGTTTGGCAAAAGATAGATCAGCAAAGCCAATACAGAAGAAAAAGCGATACGGCGTTTTGACAAAGTCATGTGTTTTAAATCCTCAGGATTCAATTAAGGATGAATTGCTTTGACAAGTGGAAGCAGGTATTAAACAGCATTCAGCATTAAATTGTTCAGGTGAGCAAAGGATGTGAAGTCTGCGGATAACCTTCTTTAAAACTACAACGGGTAATGAAAAGTGTAACCTTATATGTCAGCCATATACTTTATTAGCAGTTGGTGTTTAAAGCCGGGAAAGTAAGCTGATGGCTATTATTTCAGTTCCGTCTCCGGGTTTTGTACGGATTGAATGAGGCATATCAGGCACACAACTATTTAATAATCAGCTTCCTGGTGATAACTTCATTTTCAACAACACATTGAAAGAAATAAATTCCCGGTTCAACGGCTTTGGTCCTCACATCCAGTGTTAAAAGGTTATTTCCCGTCTCCACAAGTGATTCCTGGCTCAGCACCTGTTTCCCTATATTATTGAAAAGGCTGATTACAGCCGTACTATTCCGGTTACTTTTAAATGAAACCTTCAGCAAATCCACTACCGGGTTCGGATACACCGTGACGTTATCAATCAGTAGTTCAGCGGAAGCAGGCATCAAAGTTGAATTCTTAATTTGCCGGAAATCGCCTGCACTCTTATAGGATTGGGCTTGGGTTGAAATAGCAGAAACAAGAACAAGCAGGAGTAGAAGTATCGTTTTCATATCGGCGGTTTTACTGAAAATAGGTTCAAAAACTGGGCCAAAACAGTTTACACCCGGTTTATATTAGTTAATATTAACAATTGTGAAAAGTAATAGCCTTAAACTATTATTTTCCGCATTTCTTGTCCGGAATAATTTGATCCAATTATTGCCTGAAACGAAGGAAATCCGTAATTAATTGAATTTCTGTAGGTTCAACGCCATTGGAAAGCAAATGCTGTTTATCGAAATCAAGCATTTCGGATAATTTTGAAACATCAAAGCCTGCTGTTAAAACCGCTGCCGAATAATATTCCATGGCTTTGGGCTTGTTGCCGAGGCATAGCTCCACGTGCCCTGCATTCACAAGGTCGTTGGCACCAGGCATGTCAGCCAAAATAAGCTGGAAGTAATTGTGGGCCAGTTCAAGTTTACCAAGCACAAAACAGCACCAGGCAATGGGGCGAAGTACTTTCTTGTTTTCGGGGGATAGGATTTCGACCTTGAAATAATGCTCCAGGGCTTGCTCGTATCGCAGCAGGTCGATATAACAGTTCCCGAGCATGGTTTGTATATAGGCTTCATCGGGTTCAAGGGCTGCAGCCTCCAGGCACCATTTCAATGCAGATTCGGTGTCCCCGAGTTTGCGGTAACAGAATATGATCTTCTTCAGGCTCCAGACGCGGTTACTGTCAAATAACTCGGCCCTTTTGTAGTATTCGAGTGCGGATGTGTAGTTACCCATCATCTGGTAACAATAGGCCAGCTTTTCGTACACAGCCTGGTCGGATCCAGGTTTCCCGGCCAGTACCCGGAATAAACCTGAAGCTTCAGAATAATGCTGCTTTAAAAACAGGAATTCTGCGGCATTCCTGAGGATATTGCTGTTATCGGCTATGTTCTCAACCAGCCAGCTATCAGAAATCTTCCAGGGCAGTTTGAATATATCAGTGAATTCGGCACGGAAAGGATGTAACTTGAAAAAACGGTACAAATCCTGTATATACTGTGTGAAAATATGTTCATCATTGTTTGATTTGTTCAACAGACCATCCTCGTGCGAGAGTTCACGCATATTCTCGGCTTCCATATTGAAGAGGCCGATCACGTTGCGCCCCTGCTCAGCAGGCAAATGCCTGATGTTGAAACAAAACGAATACTTATCCGAATTACACATATAGGTTGAATCTTCCAGCCCGGCCAGGAAATCAAATTTACCTGTAATCTCCTCTCCTACTGAATTGTGCGCAGCTTCATTTTCCTTGTAAAAAGGCCTGAACCAGTTGGAAATCTCCCTGAAAAAATCAAAGTTTTTGAGCATGGCAAAGGTACCCATAAACAGGTCGAGGCCTTCCATCTGCATCTCCGACATTTTCTCTATCTTATTCAACAAGTCCGGGCTATCTTCAAATATCTGTTCCCAGTCCGGGTTTTTATCTTCAATCAGTTCACTGTTAATGATGTTGTCAATGTCAAGCTTCTCCCGGATCTTTGACTCGAACTTTTGCACATCCGGCAAGATTTCTTCACGGAACTTGCGCGTTAGATTTTCGGTTTCAAGCGCCTTCAGAATTTGGAGTAACAACTTATTGAGATCGGCATTAAATCGCTCTTCACCGGCATATTGCATCAATTGCGATCGGATCAGCGGGTACAATTCAAGACGTTTATCGTAAATAAACACCGCAACAATGAGCCCTGTAAAGGCCCTCTGCCAGACCTGGGGCTGCCGGTCGCTGTAAAACTCACAGAGGACAGTGAATTTTTCCTTGTCAAAACAATTAATCAGACTCAGCGTGATTGCACTTACAGCAAGGCATTTTTCGAACCAGGGCAGGCTGGCCGATTCCCTTATCGCTTTAATGAGCAAAAGGTCGGTTTCAGTATACTTCTCCGTGAGCCACATCATCTGGAACAGTTTCGGAGAGATGGAGGGAAGGGATTCATTATCGTCGTTTTGCGCCGACAGTTCGTTGTCGTTCAGCAACTTGGTAAATTCAAGTTCGAAGGAATAATTATCGAAGCGCCTGGTGGCTTCTTCCTTTGCTATTTCTTTTTCTTTCTCTATTTTCGATTTAATCTGGTAAATATGCATCCCGGTCTGAGCCATCGCCTGCTGGCGGACCTTATCGGCCAGTTCGAGCAAGGAGACTTTTAGTTTCCCGAAAATAGTATTACGCTGGGGATCAGGCACTCCCTTGAAATTGTATTCCAGGAGCATGCGGTAGGTTTGGTTAATATCTTCGAACTGTAAAGTGTAATCAGCCACGTGCATCCCCTCCATCAGGGTGGCGAGTTGAATCAGGGCTTCTTTCAGCCGGTTGGAGTACACCAGAATGCTGATGTTCGAATAGCCTGCATCTATATCTTTTACTGGAATTGCCATACAATTGCTTTTTAGGTAAAAACAGGGAGAAGCATTTGTTTTTATAAATGGTATTTTTAACCTGCTAGTGGCTTTTCCCTTTTAAAGAATCAACAAAAAGCAATCCAAGTTCTGCGGCTATTTCAACATTTCAAGAAATTCTGCCTCTGTGATCACCGGGACGCCCAGTTTCATGGCTTTCTGTCGTTTTTCAGGGCCCATATTTTCGCCTGCCACCACAAAACCGGTTTTGGAAGTAACAGAGCCTGCCAATTTGGCACCGTGCATACTGACCAGTTCTTCCAGTTCTTTCCGTCTTTGGGGGGAACCGAAGGATCCCGACACCACAACACTTTTGCCTGAAAGGTTCTCCGAAAGCAGATCAGGTTGTTTATCCGCTACCATATTAAGCCCGGCGGATTTAAGCCGTTCAATTAAAAGAAGATTTTCTGGTTTATGGAAAAATGCGAAAATACTGGCCGCAACTGTTTCTCCGATGTTTTCAGCCTCTTGCAGGTCCTTGATACCGGCAGCCATTATCGCATCTATATTTTTAAAATGCAATGCCAATTTACGGGCGACAGTCTCGCCCACATATCGTATGCCTAACGCAAAAAGGACCCTTTCGAAAGGTGCTGATTTCGAAGCATTTATTCCATTAATAATATTTTCTGCCGTCTTTTCCTTAATACTGAGTTTTTTGTCTTTTGTCCCGTCGGTTCCTTTAATAACCTTTTCCAGGTTCAATAAAGATTCATAGGTGAGAGAATAAAGATCGGCTATATCGTTGACTAATTGATGAGTATATAATATTTCAATTTTCCCTTCTCCAAGGCTGTCAATATTCATTGCCTTACGGTGGATAAAGTGTTCCAGTTTCCCTTTAATCTGGGGCGGGCAATGGTCTTCGTTGGGGCAGAAATTACCGGCTTCTCCTTCCTGCCGTTCCAGTCGGGTGCCGCATTCGGGGCAGTTTTCAATAAACACTACAGGTTCAGCAAAGAGATCCCTTTTGCTGTAATCAACGCCAATGATTTTTGGGATGATCTCCCCACCTTTTTCCACGAATACGTGATCGCCGATGCGAACATCGAGTTTGGCAATAATATCTGCGTTGTGAAGGCTTGCCCTTTTTACCACGGTTCCGGCAAGCTGCACAGGTTTCAGGTTTGCAACAGGCGTCACCACACCAGTGCGTCCCACCTGGTAATCAATGGATAACAATTGGGTAATAACCTGTTCCGCCTTGTATTTATATCCAATAGCCCAGCGGGGCGATTTGGCCGTAAAGCCCAGGGCCTGCTGTTGTTCCAACGAATTAACCTTGACCACTATTCCATCAATATCAAAGTTAAGTTTGTCGCGTTCACGGCCCATTTTGCCTATAAAGCCGATGACATCATCTATTGAATTGCACAAGGCTGTTTTGTCGGAAACTTTAAATCCCCAGGAAGCGAGAGCGTTGAGACTCTCCGAATGAGTTTTGAACGAAAGGGTTTCACCTAAGGCATAATACATGTATCCATCCAGGGGACGACGGGCAACTTCGGCAGAATCCTGCAATTTGAGGCTGCCCGCTGCTGCATTCCGTGGATTGGCAAAAGGATTTTCACCAATATCTATCCTTTCAAGATTCATTTTTTCGAAACCGGGCCTTGGCAGTATAATTTCGCCCCTCACTTCGAATAAGTCAGGATATCCCGAACCAATTAACCTCAGTGGGATGCTACGGATGGTTTTAACATTAGAGGTAACATCGTCACCCCTATCTCCATCTCCACGTGTCAAAGCCCTGGTTAACAAACCTTTTTCATAAGTCAGGCTTATGGAAAGCCCGTCAAATTTCAATTCACATATATATTCGTATGTTGCGTCGAGGAGCTTGCGTACCCGCTCATCAAATTCGCGCAAATCACTTTCCGAATAAGTATTCGAAAGCGATAGCATGGGGTAAGTATGTTTGGCCGAGGCAAACGCTGAAGTTATTGTACCCCCCACACGCAGGGTTGGAGAATCAGGCAGTTGGAATTCAGGATATTCCTTTTCGAGTAAGGCCAGCTTTTGAAGCAGCATATCAAATTCATAATCCGAAATGATCGGATCGGCAAGCACATAATACCTGTAGTTGTGTTCATTTATCTCTGTGACAAGTTGTTCAATGCTCAACTTTGATTCTTCCTGTGTCATACTTAACTGCTGATCGATTTACTATTAAAATAGAAAAC
>JBAXXB010000132.1:0-11314 GCA_037128115.1 Bacteroidota bacterium | reverse complement strand
AGGTCGGTAAATTGAATCGGCAGAGGGTGGTCAATTTAGTCGGCATATCCAATATGCGCTACATTGACCAGGAGAAAATATATGAACAGACAGACCAAGGGTATAAAATATTTGAACACTATTTCAGCTCCACCGAAATTAACAATTCGAAAGATTTCCTCAAAGCCCGGGACGAAAAAACGGGCTCTGCCCGAATCACCTGGTATAAGGGCTTCTGGCGAATAACCGATTTCGGCAACCAGGGCGAACTAAACGGTTCGAAAGCGATTGAGTTTGTTATGTGGAAGGAGCACCTTTCTTATTACGATGCACTTGGCTTTATCGAAGAAGTCATCATTAAACATACTTTGGAATCCGATAAATTTTTAAAGACAAAATTTCAGGCTGAATACTCTTCCAGGGAAATGACACCCCAGGATAAGAAAGGCGCTTACAATTTTGTATTTAAGGAGCACCCAACAAGTGAAGACCTGTCTGCGTTCGGAAGGTATGTTACCGAAGAATGTCTCGATCACTTTTATTGCAAGTGTGTGCAGCAATACGAACACTGCTCCACCAGCAAAAATCTTAACCGCGATATCATTCATATTTTCAAAGCAACCAAAGACTTCCCAATTTTCCTGTTCGATTATGGTGACTTTAAAAAGCTCTATAAACCTCACGAAGAGACAAAAAAGTATCGGTTCCTTTATATTGGCACAAAACCGACTAATTATATCTTTGGGTTAAAACAGCTAAAAGAAGTAGACAATGAATTTGCTGATAATGAAACTGAGCAGATCACGCTTCCCGAAGATAAACCGGAAGCTCGGGTGCGTGATGTATACCGCTGTTCTGGCGAAAGCGATGCAATCAATCTTCATTCCATGGGCTATCATCCGTACTGGTTGAATAGCGAGACCAAGGAATTTACCTGGGAAATGTTCAAACAGGTAAATGAATTGTGTGAAAACCATTATCAGATCATGGACCTTGATACGACCGGAAATCGGGAGTCCCTTAAAAACGCATTGAATCACATCAACGTTTTCACGATTGAACTTCCTTTATGGCTGAAACACAAAAATGACTGGAGGGGGAATCCATGCAAAGACCTTAAAGATTTTGTAAACCAATCCGGAAAGACCATGGAAGATACCCGGTATGAATTCTTGGTATTAAAGCGTTCCGCTTTACGGGTAAAATTCTGGAACAAGATCAAAGATGAAAAAACAAGCAAAGTAAGCTACAACCTCAATATGGAGGATTTTTTCTTCTTCCTCAAATGCAATGGCTTTTATCAGATGGATTCCGTTTATCATAAAAAAGCTGGGTATTGCTATGTTAAACTGGATAATAAATCAGCAACATTAATTCACCCTGATGACATTAAACGACTTGTTAAGAGGTTTACAAAAGATTGGATTCGAAGAAAGAAATTAATGGATGCAAAGGAAATTTTGAACAAGCTAAATGGCAGTACACAAATTTCAGAAGCAAATATTGATGGTATCGCTAAAATTGAGCTCAACTTCAAAAATCATGATAAGAATACCGAGTATATCCATTTTAAGAATTGCTCAGTCCGGATTGAAAAAGATAAAATTGAAACTGTAAAACAGGAACAAATCCCTAATTATATCCTGGGTGCTCTCTCTGTCAACAATAAACCCATATCGCATCAAATAGATCGAAATTTCAGAAAGATTGACATCCCGCAAATTGAAATAAATGCCACACCGGATTACCAAAAGCTACTTGAAGAAATAGCGACCTGCCGGGATGAAAACAGAAGAGCGGACCTGAATGTGTTGGAATCAAATTTTCCGGATATTGATCGGTACACAGTTAAAATAAATGACAATTCGCTTTTCGTAAATTTCCTTCACGACCTTTCCCGTTTGCACTGGCGCAAAGAAACTGAATACAAGCAAGTACTAACCGACAAGGAAAAGAAGGAAGAATCTTTATTGCTGGCAAACCTCTGTTTCGTTTTAGGATATCACAGTGCGCAGTATAAGGATCCTGGTAAAGCCTGGCTAACGCTCATCCAGGATTATGTGATTAGTGAGATAGGGCAAGCAAGCGGGGGTTCCGGAAAAAGTCTTTTAAGTAAGGCTATTACTTATGTGCGATCCTCCTTTTACAAAGGAGGTCGCACATTGAATGACAAAAATGTATTTCAGTTTTTCTATGACGGATACACCGAATTTCATGACTTCATCGAGATTGACGACATGCACGAATATACCGATTTTGGATTTTTTTATACTCAGATTACCGGTCCCCGTGAAGTGAATCCCAAGAACTACACTCCGTTCGTTCTTGATTACAAGGACAGTGGCAAGATGCTCATTTCGTCAAACTATGAGCTCACGAACGTGGACTCTTCAACGTATAGAAGGTTGTTGAACTCCACAGTCAGCGACTACTATCATGAAAAGACGAAAATCAACGATTACAAGGAAACCCGCAGCCCTGCCACGAAATATGGCAAACGGCTTTATGATGATTTTTCAGAAGAAGAGTGGATAAAGTTTTTCAATCTCATTGCTTATTGCATCCAGTTGCAGCAGCGGTTTTTCAAAATACAACCACCTACCGAAAATCTGGAGAAGAGACAGCTCCGCCGTGCCATGGCAAGCGGCCTGGGTAAAGATGAAGAGTTTTTCAGATGGGCCAATGATTACTTTATCTTATCGCCAAACGCAGCAGTGGAATACTCCCCACCTGAAAACGGGTATTTCAATACACTCTTTTTCCGGGAGAGTGCTTTTACAGATTTCACAGGGACGTTAACGCCAAAACAAAAAAACGAATACAAAAGTGCCAAATTCAAAAGGCATCTTGAAGCCTGGTGCAAGTACCATGCATATATCTTAAATCCAGATTCGCTTTGCACCAACCCGAAAGAAAGCCGGATCACCAGATCAATCGATGGTAAAACAAAAGAACTGTTTTTCATATCCACAAAGCCGGAAGGTTCAGGTTTCCCAAATTTAACTATATCAGATAACCGGCCATTTTAACCATGACTTACCAGGATATAAATAATATTGTTGCCAGGCATTTTGGCACTACTCCGGATCTGCTCTACTCCTCGCCCAAAGAGGTTGACACTATAGCGAGGGCAGCAGCCATTCACATTTGCAGGATAGTATTCAAAGCATCCTATCTTAAGCTTATGAAATGGTATTGCCACAAGCAGCATACCACTTCCATGCATTCGGTAGTGGTTGCACAAAACCTTTTTGCCACCAATAAACAATTTCGCCGGAAATTCAATTCGGCACTCCTGGAATCAAAATCAGCCTATGAATTGGAGTTTGCAAAAAAGCTTAAAAAACAAATGTACAACCTGAATTACAGCTTGCGCAAAAAAGGCATTGTTGTCAGTTCCCGAACCCGGACTGTTTCGATAAGTGAGGCAGATTTGAAAGAACTTGAAAATTGCCAGCTCTATAAACTTATCCATGCACACAAATACCGGATTCAATTCTCTATCGTATGACAGAACCTAATCAAGCCTATAAACAATATGGTTTGTGGTATTACCCGGTATTACCAGCAGGAATGTCGGTCGCTGTCATGAGTGATTTCTTAACGACTCTTGGTGATGTTAAGATTGGAATTGACTTCCTGGCTAAATCGGATTTTGATACAGATTACGAAGCTCACCGGATCATGAATTCGGCGGGCTTCGATCGTTGGCGTGATTGGGTAATCGCGGGGAAGATATACATACGCAAATAAATACATGAGCGCCTGTATCTGATCAGATAAATGTCTGGAATAAAAAAGGAATCCCACACAATTACGCATAGCATCTTATTCAACAGCTTCCAATCATAAGGTTTTTATTATAAAATTAGTACGAAGTTTTAATCTCCCAACCTACTTCCTGTTTTCTGGAACCGGCTTCTTCAAGGTCGCCCCATCCAGCAATTTCTAATTTAACGCTAAAGCGTTATTCTTAACTTTTAAGAAAAAACCAAAGACATTTTCCATTGTAAAAACGTGGTTTCGGAGACCGATATATTGTTTGCGCCATTGCGAAAACTAAACACTCAAATGATGTACAGTGCAAAAATCCAAACCCCACTTAATATATTATCCTATTTTAACTGTAATTTGTAATAAATTAAGCTAAAGTAAACTAAATCAAAGCAATACGGGATTACAAATAAATTACAAACCGAAAACAAAGTTGTAATTTTTTGAGTTTGTAATTTTTTAGCGGCTTCAATTTTCTCTAAAAATCCTAAAATTACAAACTTCAATAAAGTTGTAATTGCTGATATTCAATACTTTATGAAAAAATTACAAACCCAGTTGTAATTTTGTACGCCCTCATATTCAGCACGTTATAAGGCTCAAAATCGCAAATTACAACTTTTTGCCATTTTTGGCCACTTCCATCCAGGGCTCGGATATTTTCACCGTTTACACATGTGCATGAATTCAGGCCCATTTGCCCTGATTATTTGCCCTGTGAGCCGTAATTTTATCCAAACTATTCTTATGCCTTCTCCTATCTCTGTTAAAGTTTACTGCCAGGAACATCTGGTGCAGTTCCTCACAGCCATATATGGGCAACAGCCTATCACTTTCCCCCGAAAAGATCATTTCAACCTCCTGCTCAACGCATGTTTGAAAAGATCAACATCCGCTGAACCTATCGTTTCTGAAATCATCCCCAACCTTGAAATACTGTTGCCATTTTTCGATGATTTGAACGTGCTCTACAATTTCGATCTATCCCCCAGAAGCGAAGCCCTATTTGTCAAACACGTTGACAGGAAATTCAAGATTACCTTTCATTCAGAAATAGACAAATACGTGCTTATTGGCATATTAAGAATTGATGCGATATATCTTTTCATGGAGCAATTCGACCTGGAGGAAGAATGTCTCGACCTGCTCATAAAAGATTATCAACGCTACAGGGATACCAAAAAGCAAAGAGGCCGGTATATTCCGAAAAATAAATCGTCAGTTAAACGTCCAAATTGTCCTGAGCCTCACATCGTCTGAGTTTTCTAACTTTCATACACCATCATACACCATGACAGCAACAAAAAACGGTTACCCGAATCCCTACATCTACAAAGTCGAATACGCTTTTGCGGAAGATGTAGAAACCATTATCAACGTGGAACTCTACCTGATTGAAATTGTCCTGAAATCCGGCAAATCAATGATCCCCATTTACGGTACCCCGGCCACCCTGAATTTCACTGAAAATCAGGAGACATCCCCAGCCGGTATCCTGCATAAACAAAAGCTTTCGCTTTATTATCCCGGCATTGACCTGGCATCACAACCGGCCCTGATTGAACTGCAGCGCAAACCGGTCATCGCACTGATCTATTTTCAAAATGGCCTTATCAAAGTGATGGGTTCCATGGAGAATCCTGCCCTGGCTGCACCTGTATTTGATTCATCCGCTTCAACAGGCCACACCATCGCCATCACCTGCAGTTCGGACGAGATGGCTAAATTCCTTCATAAAACGTAATTTTTACCTTTAGTATAGTCCTTTCGCACCCCTACCGCACACCTTAATATTGCAGCTCATTCAAATGTTTAGCTGTGATAGACCGGATTTCTCAATTGTTGAATTCACGATGGCTGATAAATCAGGAGATAGCCATAAGCTATCTTCCTGCTTTATTCGCTTTCATGAATGGCCAAAGAATAGATTTTTCGGCCTCTGAAAGTCAAAGGCTAAAGCCTTATTTCCTTTCTGCCAAAGATGGATCCATTAATACGTCAACGAAATACGATATTCAATCTGATCAGGCCCTATCCAACTCTGTTGCTGTAATTCCTATCCAATCCGAAATACTGGCCTGGCGCTCCATGGAGCTGGTCAGTCTTATTTCTTCTATCGAAGAAAATCCAAACATTATCGCAATCGTATTCCTGGTCAACTCTCCAGGCGGTATGGTATTTTATACCGATATCGCCTCTGCCTGCATTGCATCCATGACAAAACCCAATGTGGCTTTCGTCATGAACATGGCCGCCAGTGCTGCCATGTGGATGATCTCCGGCTGCAACCGCATCATAGCCAGTTCACCCATGGACCGCTTCGGTTCCATCGGTGCCATGGCAAGCATACTGGATTATGCCAAATTCCTCAAAGAGAAATTAGGCATCGACATGTTTGAAATTTATGCCGACAAGTCTATTGCTAAGAATATCAACATCCGCAATCTTCTTAATGGTGATTTAACCATGGAGGAAAGAACCCTCGCTATCCGCGAGGACCTGAACTTCGTAAATGAATTCTTTCATTCCGCTATTCAAAACAACCTGGGCATAAGCCCGGACTCAGAAGTTTTTACAGGCCAGATTTACAATGCTGAAACAGCCATTCAGCTTGGTCTTGCCCATGAGATAAACACCTTTGAATATGCCGTCAACCTTGCCTATTCATCAGGTCTTAAACATTCCATCCATTCCTTCATTCACTCTAATTCTTAAACCATGCGAAAGATGTGGGCCACTGTTCTGGCCTTATTAAGCGTAACTGCCTTTTCCGAAGTCGATGGAAAAAAGGCACTCACTCCCGAACAGAAAAATTCGCTCACAGAAACGTTCGGTGAGCTCTTCGTCACAAAACTGGAAGCATCCTTCGCTACCAACACGGATGAAACCCTCGACAATGGCGCTGCTGCCATCGCTGCCCTGGAAGCGAAACTTCGTTCCGCAGAGGCCAGCAATACTTCCCTGGCTGCTGAAAAGCTGGCATTGGAAACCGAAAAGGCTGCTTTTACAAAAACCATCGCTGATCAAAAATCAGCAATTGGCATTTTGTCGTCACAGCCGGAAGCGGATATCCCTGCCGCCGTCGCTGCTATCGCTGCTCCCGGCGCATGGGATACCGCCAACGAAAAACACCTGGGCGGAGTAGTAGCCGGTCACATGGCAATCGATCAGGCGCATCCGTACAACAAACGGGCGTATGCCGCCCTGATGCTGGCGCAGTACGGCATCGAAATGCCTACTCCCAAAGCGGCTGCTCTCGATTACGAATCCCTCAAAACCGATTTGGGCGATTACTACCGTATCCGCAAACAGGACCGCATTCAGTCGTTCCTTCAATCCCTGCCGAGTGTGGAGAAAATCTTCCCACTCGAATCCGGATATCAGGACCGCGCTGTGCTGGTGAACATGTTCCTGCTGGGCGACTTCTCACAGGCCGACGGCACTTCCGGAACATTTGACAACCTGGTGAAAGGCGGATACAAATTCGAACCCGAAGAACTCCGGATGTTCGATGTCATGTTTGTAACCAAATTCAATGACTTGAAAAAGCTGGAGAAATCATGGATCGGGTATCTGAACCGCGAAGGTTCATCTACCATGAAATGGTCTTTCATTGAATACATCATGGTGGAGACGACTCGCAAACTGCAAAACGAACGCGAGCTGCGCCGTATTTCCGGTATCCGGATAAACCCCACACTGAACGTGGCCGGAACTTCCCTTGGCGCTGCCGATGGCCTTCGCCAGTTTATCAAAAACCAGATCAACCTTTTCAAAATTCGTCCGTTCGCCCTGGGCGATTGGGCCGAATCAAGCATCAGCGATTATATCCGCCGGGGAACAGCCATGATTCCGGAAGTCATTCGTGACAGCGGCAATGTGGTACTTTATACCAGTACAACTGCCGTTACCGCCTACCACAAAAACAATGAGCTGCTGTATGGAACTAACCAGGACTACAAAGCGGACATCATGTATGTAAAGGAATACCCGAATGTAACCATCGTTCCGGTGCCAAACTATGGAGAATCCAAACGGATGATCTGGACCTTGAAGAACAACATCACCCTGTTTGAAGATCAGCCAGGAGAAATGTCTCAATTCAGTTTTGAACAGCAGGACTGGACTTTAAAAGTTTGGTCGAACTGGAAAGAATCTGTCTGGGCTTTCTATGTCGGAAAGAAATGGACTTCCCTGGCTGAAATCCCGACCGATTATTCGACCCAACTCATCTACTGCAACGATGTGGATTATCCTGTCGATTACTACATCACCATGGATGACAAGGACACTTCCCCTTCCGTATCACGGCATACTTCGCTTGTTTCACAGGCCAATTCCCTTCCCACAGCCATCACCACGATTGATGATGCTGTAGTCGGGAAAGAAATTCGTCTAAAATGCGGGAGTCTCACCAACGCGCCTACTATCGCAGTCGCTGGTGATTTTTCCCTGCTTACCGCTCCATGGGCACCGGCAGTGGATGATGTTCTGGTTTTGAAAAAACGTTCCGATGGTAAATTCATCGAGCTTGCCCGATTGAATGTGACCAGCTCCCTGTCTGCTTTTGTGAATGACGACGTAACACCGTCGGTTTTGGGTAGCGATACATTCGTAACCGGTGCCAACACTGTTGCCACCGCCATCACCATGCTGGATGATTCCATTGCACTTAAACTGTACACCATCTACGGGGCAGGAACAACCTATGCCAGCACCATCGCGAACGCAGGGAATTTTGTACTTACTGCTGCCATGACCTTATCTCTCGGGCATAGCATCGTGCTGCAAAAATCAGCCGTCAACGGCAAATTCTACGAAATCAGCCGTACCTAGTAACCCCGATCAGGCTGCCGGATTTTCCGGCAGTTCTGATCTGCATTAAATTTTAAACAAAAAAAACTGACATGGCATATACGAAGGTAGATGTAGTTAAGCCGGGCTCCAACTTAGGGGTAGGCGGCAATAAAAAAGCGGAGATCGTCATCTTTGATATGGATGACGTTCTGACCTTTCCGGGCAGGGATGCCAACGGAGTAGTCACCGCAGGAAATATCGTATTCAAGCCTGGGGCTTACATGATCAAAGTGTACGCAACACAGAATACCATCGAGGCCGGACACAAAGGAGAAGGCGACACCGACAAAAAAGGGTATATCCAGAATGTCAAGTTTGAGCACCCCGGCGATACCGTTGCCATCCTTGAATTTGATGCCAACTGGATAAACCGCAATGTTGGAATTCTGATTCAGCGTTGTGCGGATACCCGCAAAACGTTATTTGGAACGCCTTGCGCTCCCATGCAAATGGTGACAGAGCATAAGGACACTAAGGATACCAACACCACTGAATTTACGTTCGCCAGTGCCCAGAAAGGCCCTATCGAAAGCGATTATCAGGGCACCATGGCTCTTTCGGTTGTTACCGGAACGGTTGCCACTGCTGCCGTTGCCGTGGATGTAACCAACGGCCCCGGCCAGTATCAGTTAACAACCGGCGTGGCTACTGCTGCTGTGATCGCTTCGATCACAAACGCAGTGGATGGAAACACCTATACCCTGCTGGGATCAGGAGGCGCATGGCCATCAACCGTTCCTCCCGGAACGTTATTCCTGCTGGCAAGTGGAGCTACCTGGACTGCTATCGCAGGGGCAACACTTACCCTGAAAGCGTTCAAGGATACCGGGGCCACCTTCAAATTCCTTGAAGTATCACGCTCCTAATCGAACACTCTTACCCTTTCCTCTTTCACCTAAACCCTGCCGAAAGCAGGGTTTAGGCTTTTCTGCATGTCCTTTCGCAGTTGCCATTGCAAATGCACTTTTGCTGCCTAAAACAATTTTACATGAAAGATATTATCATCAGCTACCTGACCTCTGACCGGTCATTTGATGAAGGGCTTCGGCTTTACATGATCATCGGCAACTCGATGGCGTTGAAAAATTCCCTGAATCGCCAGGGCTATTCAGAATATAACCACAGCGTTCTGCTGGAAGAATTTCGCAAGCTGGCAGGTATCGCCCAGGTTGATTTTGAAGATATGATCTCCAAAAGGCAGGCTGATGCTCCAGCCTTTGACGCTGTCGCTGCAACAACACCAGAAAATAATACGCCGGTTACCGGGGAAGAAAAGCAGGTTTTCCTTGCGGAAATCCCTGAAAACATTCGGAAATCCATTCGCTTACGCGATGATTTCCCCTTCCTTGCTTTGCCTGGCTGCCCTGACGAGTTTAAAATCCTCGTCCATGACATGCTTACAGATTATTCCCTGTACGTGGAAGCGCACAAACGATTGTTCGCTGCCACATCCGATGAAGAACTTCTCGATGCTGCTTCCGGAGTAGTAGAAAACTACCTCGAAAACCGGGAGATATGGGACGAATTAAATTACTTCGCTGAATTTGGGAAGGTATTGGGCATCCATCCCATATTCAGCACGACCGAAAGAATGCTTGAAATCCGCAATATGTCAACCGCCGAATTGGTCAAGCTCAACAAGGCTCTGCTGAATAACATCGCCAGGACAAAGAAATTAGTCCTGGATGATCCGGAACACGCCAATACGCAGGAGCGAAAACAAAAGCTGGCAAAATGGGATGTTGAATTATTCACGGTCAATGACCTGTTAGGCATCACCCCATCATGAGGAAACTCTTCGATCTGAGCGATCTCAGCAAAACGACCGTGACGGATGATGAACCATCAGCCGCCATGGTCGAAAAGTTTCTGCTCTCACATGATCACCGTATTGAAAGCATTAAAAACCTGGTCGGGCAACTCCCCAGGGACAATGAGATTTTCTTTCTCTGGACCGTGAAAAGCTTTAACGCTTTTACTTTTATCCCTTTCGTGATTAAAGAAACCGGCACCATTGACGAGCTGACCATTTCAACGTATAGCATCTCCATGCGGATCATAGATGCACTCATGAAACTGATCGACAACAAAAAAGTATTGAAAGTGCACCTGCTGGTAAGTGAAACCCTTCCCTACCGCTTACCAAAAGTATTTGATCATTTACAGGCCATCACTTCACACCGGGAAGAAATAACTGTCAGTTACGGATGGAATCATTCAAAAATAGCGCTTATTCATTCCGGTGGAAATTACCTCGTGGTAGAAGGTTCCGGAAACTTTGGGGAAAATGCACAACACGAACAGTATATCTTCTACAACTCCCAAAAAGTATATGCATTCCGAAAAGCTGAAATAAATGGAATTCACACCCGAACAGATTGAAATCATCGAAAACCTGGCTGGGATTAATTACACCATCCGGCAACTGGCCATGTACCTGGATTTGTCAGAGGCATTGCTTTATACCGAATATGCAAATAAAGATTCTCTTCTGGCCTACCATTACGACAGGGGGAAGCTGATCGCTTCCGCTGACATTGACATGTCACTGCTGAAAGATGCTAAAAACGGCAACCTGACGGCTGCCGCTATGTTTAAGAAGTCAGAGAAGGCCACACGCATCAACAATTTAAAAAATGAGCTCTTTGGAAATTGACGATTCTTCAATCGATCAGCTGCAGCTTTGGATATCTTCGGGCAAGCC
>JBAXXB010000131.1:0-11378 GCA_037128115.1 Bacteroidota bacterium | reverse complement strand
TTAACCTTAACCTTAACCTCAACCTCAACCTCAACCTCAACCTCAACCTCAACCTTAACCTCAACCTCAACCTCAACCTTAACCTTAACCTTAACCTCAGTTCTTATAATCTATTCCTAGTACAATGGATATTAATGGTCATTCAAATTAGGTATTGATGCGGAATTTAGCGACACACGATTATTAATGTTGCTCTTGCGGCTCTTAAACGATTTTGCGTTTAAGTGAAAAGCTGCCTGTTTTATTTAGATAAACCGGATGAGGTGATAGCTGCAACTGAACTACAGTAATGTCTGCTAAACTGGCTTCCGGACTCTCTATGCCTTCTATTGCAGGAATACTATTACGTATTAGTGAAACATTTAAAATAACCTCCTCAAAGAAGTTGGATGATTATTCCTGTTGTTTGAAGAATTCTTGCGCTTAGGTCAGAAACTAAATTTTCGATACCATTTTACACCTATTCCAGCGGTATCCCTCTCTAATCCTCCTTTTTCAAAGGGGGACGATCAATTGGTGGTAATTCAGGTCAGTGGGTAATAAGAAATTTGAGTCAGCAAGTCCTCACCCTGATTTCAGGGGCAGACAGAGGGGGTACCTTTTCTTGTCATATCATATCCCTGGCCTATGTTACTTAATCAATCCGTTGCTTATTTTACACAAGATTTTCTTACTGAATTGGGGAAGTTGTTCTGACCTATGTGCTTAGTATAAAAAAAGCCACCGTGTTAGCAATGCGCTTACAACACGGTGGCTTGATATAATCAATATTGAAAATTGGTTTATGTGGATATTACTTGAGCGGAACGTATCCGGTTTTAAGCACAAGGTCCTGGCCGGCAGGTGACAATACAAAATTCACATAAGGGCTTACCGTCTTATCCGATGAGTTAAGATAATAATAGAATAAAGGACGGGTGATAGGATATGTTTTGTTTTTTGCTGTTTCAACTGAGGGGCCTACAAAAGTCTTTCCCTTATCAAACGAAACTTTTAAAGATTTAACAGCCTTGTCGATATAGGCAAGACCTACGTAACCAATGGCTCCTTTTGTCTGGCTAACGCTCTGTACGATAGCGCCGGTAGCAGGCATCAGCAAGGCTGAGGAAGCATAGTTTTTACCTTTCAGTACATGTTCCTTGAAGAATTCATAGGTGCCTGAGCTGGTTTCGCGGGAGTAAACCACCATTTTCATATCATCACCGCCTACTTCTTTCCAGTTGGTGATTTTACCTGTGAATATGCCTTCGAGTTGTTCGCGGGTTAGTTGAGTCACTTTGTTTCCCGGGTTTACGATAACAGCAAGTGCATCATAAGCAATAATGGTTTCTTTAAAAGCCTTTCCTGCATCCTGTAATTTAATTTTCTCATCCAGTTTCAGACTGCGCGACGATTGTGCAATATCCGTGGTTCCGTTCAACAAGGCTGCAATTCCTACACCTGAGCCGCCCCCGGTCACCATAATGGAAGCTTCCGGCGTTTTTTTCATATACACTTCGGCTTCTTTCTGGGTAAGAGGAAGTACGGTATCGCTTCCTTTAATCTTGATTTTCTGTGCATTTACCTGGCTTAAAACTACCAGTGACAAAGCTATTAGAACTAGTTTTTTCATTTTTTAAGTTTTTTAGAATTAATTGTTTTACGAAAAGAAAACGGACCAATTAGAATTTATATTGTACTCTTAAAGTAAGTACGTTGTCCTTAAGATCTTTGCTGTAGTTGTTTATTGAATTGGTACCTGTAATGCCTGTAGTTTCGTTCTTAACAATTTCGTAGAAAGCTGTGAACTTAACCTGTGAATTGAACCTGTATGTCCAGCCCAGACCCAGGGTTGAGAACTTGATATCGTTGGCTGTCATATAGGTTTTAATTGTGCCGCTCTTGGATTTGATGTCGCTGCCGCTCACTTTGGTGTTCGGGTCGTAGACGTCATACTTCAAAACAAACTGGTGGCGTGAAGTACCTATATTCTGAATAAAGTAGAAATAGTATGCGGAGAATTCCCTGTTGTAGGTATCGCCGGCAACCGGGGCTGCGGCTAAGCTTGGGCTCTGGTTTGTAGAACTGCTGCCGGGTTGTTTCCCCTTTAAGTATTCACCACGCAGTGTTGTGATGCCGATACCTGACTGTACGCTTAATTGCGCATCTAATCCCATATACTGGCGTTTTGCATAGCCGTTTTTATTAGCCGAAGTTGAGTCGACCACGAATCCCTTGGTTCCGTCCGAAACGGTTCCCATGGTATATACATATTTGTTGGTCTGGAATACACCTCCGTCGTAAAGAGAGACTCCGAAACCGAATTTTATGGTTTGTTTTACATTTGCTTTTGCAATGCCCAGGTGGCCGATGAAGTCTTTGCGGCTGTCGAATTCAGGGTTGATCCCGTTTCCGGAGAACAAGCCTGCATCTAATTTAATAAAGTCGAAACGGGTTCCTTTTTTAGGGGCCAGGGTAATTTTAGCACCCAGGTCGCGTTCGCCGGGGAATAAGGACTGGAATGCACGTGCACGTTCCGGAGTTTCACGTACGCTGGAGGAATACCCGATTTCGTAACCGAAAGGACGGTCGAAAACACCGGCGGTAAGGGTAGCAAACTGAGCCCAGGGCTCCATAACGGCTACATAAGCATCTTTGATGGCAACTCCTTTTTCGGTTGCATCGAGTTGCAGTACAAATTGTGAAAATTCATTGTCATACGTAAATTTAACGCGGCCGCGGCGGACAGCGAAACGGTTGTTGGCATTGGTTGGGAAATTTCCACCGGAGAAGGATTTAATTCCGGCCGTATCGGCGAGCTGCCATTGGGCCTGCATATACCCGCTTACTTTCAGGCGTTTGATCAGTTCGATATCTGATTTGGTGTTCTCCTGATCAGCCTGCATCACCGAAAATGCGCTGTCGTTCAACGTTTGCTGTGCATTTGCCTTTTGGGTCTGTAAGAGTGTGACCGCTGCAATGGCTGCTAAAGTGAGAAAAAATCTTTTCATGTTTTTTTTAGGTTGTTTTATGGGGCAAAGGACGTATTAACAAATAACCGTATGATTATCGTAATATTATTAAATTGTTATGTTGAAATAAGAGGGATTGTAACTGCCCGTAATTGAGGGAGTTGAAAAATATATTAAACATTATTTATTTGCTAATAGTTCAGGAAATGTTAAATAATAAGTTTTAAGTGATATTGCGGCATTGAGAGCTGATCTGAAATTAGCCAATATATGAATAGATTTGATATTTCATTTTTTTGACATAAGTTGAACGGATGAAAAAGAATATTATAAAGTAAAATTGGTTTAACATACAAGAAGAGTATATGAATATTATATGATCAGCCTGCCATCTTCTTTTTACTTTGTAATGTGATGAAATCATAAGAGGAGTGTCAATAACTAATTAATACAACATTCAAACTGTTGGCTATTTGACGAGAAACGAATTCCATTGGATTTTTCATCTTTCAGGTTAAACTCCTTCGCATTAGTTTCCATCGTTGGATTCTCATGCGGAATATCGTATGCATTATTTTCCAACTCTTTATCATCATAGTAGGCTGTGAAATCGAAAACTCTTGGCATTGTTAAACAGATTCTAGTTTCTATTTTAATGACTGATATTTCACCTGATAATTTTTTCGGAGTAGAAGTTGATCTATTACGAGATGGCAACTGCTTTTTTAAAAAGTTTATTATTTTTTTCATGACAAATAAATTATAAAATGTATAGTGCAAATTTCAATTTGTATTATTATTTCAATATTTGGGAATAATTAATATTTCGCTATTTCTACAACAAATTTGAAACCATTGTCAGAGTGAGCTTACTGTCTTCTTTAGGCCCAAATTCATGCTTTACAAACTCCACAATAACACATGGATGGTTCTGTAGTAGTAAGTGGCTTCCTTCCACAGCTAACTTACGCATGCCATTGATAATATTCAGCCCGGTCTTAGAATGTATTTACCGCTAGTTCACTTAACCGAATAAAGTACCAGGGGTTTAACTTTGCCCTGGCTTGGGATAAGGCACCTTTGGTAACCTCCCTTATCTTGAAATTACTTTTTGAAAATGCTTTTAAAAAGGAATCAGATCTCGGTGTATTGAACTCATGAAGACAAAGATTATGGATATCATGATATTGAATGTTAGATTTCTATCACGTGTGAATACCCACTTACGGCCGCCTTTTGAATGGCTCCTGTAATCCTCATTTTCGAGCTCATCTGTTATGTTTTTGGATAGAAATTCACGATAATCTTGCTCCAGGTTCTCATCAGGGTTACCCCCTAAATACCCCCGAAAGATAGTGATCTATTTACACACCTCAAAATTTTTAGAGAGCTATTATTGCATCTATTTGCAATTAAATCAAGCTTTTATGTAGTTTTGTTTAACTAAATGACATTGATAAACATATCCTTATTCAATTGAAGGAAATGAAAATGAAACTTACTATTAATTTTTTCAATTTCATCGTTTTGCATGCGACTTGCTAATCAGAGGACGTTAAAAACACCCATATATTCGTCTCTTAATTCTTAAAAACCGCCATAGGAGTTGCGCTGATGAGGCATGCACCCTAAGGACTCATCTCTGACAATATTGAAATTCATAGAACAACAGAGCATCTTAACTTGATGAATATGATCCGGATAGTTAAAATCCTGTGAAGCTTATACAATTGTCGCAAAGCTTTAGCGTATTAATCTGCTTCATCAATTTCCGTATCAGGCTCCTTCGGGATTGAGGCCTCATCCTGTTCAATTAAATTTTTCATCATATCTTTTTCGTCTTTTCGGTTTCGCCATATTAAAAAAACAATTATGGAGAGTATAACTACCCCCACTACGATGATGAGTACCCAATCAGTTTCCATGTTGCTTAATTTTATACGGTTAACAATCAGAGGAAAATATTATCAAAGATAGGGAACTTACATCTGTATATTACATTAAATACATTATGCTTCATTTATATACGGTTTAAAATACTAATTTAAATTTGAATGGCTATTAAGTAACCTCCTCCGGTTATAGCGCGGCAGGCTTTAACAAGACTACTGTCACCAAAGCTATAAAGAAGGGCTGATATTTGTTTCCCCTGTATAGAGTCCTACCCGACTGTCCCGATTATTGTTTCCATAGCAATCAGCTCATGGAAGAAATGCAGATAAATCCGGATTTAAAATACAGTTAGGGACAAAATAGATTTTTTTAGGGGACAGCAATATTACAAATATATCATTCAGAAAACTTAATAACAAAATTTAGCATTGCGCACCGAGAATAAATTCCTATTCACCGGCTCCGAATAAAAAAAATCAGCCCTGATACCCTGCCAACATTGGGCCGGGCAGTTCATCATTCTTAGGTTTATGCCTTGAATAAAATTTCTCAGTTTGTTGATAAATTGTTAGTGTTGAATAATGAAATTGACAGTAGCTTTTTTATATTTACCTCATTACAAAACCATTCCAACCCATTTACGATAGTTCGTTTTACTTTCGATCCAAACCAAACAAACCCAACCAAACTTTTATGAAAAAACATTACCTATTCTGGATGCTGCTCCTGACGATGAGCGGATCCCTGTTCTCACAAGGTGTAACAACCTCTTCCCTGGCAGGAAAAGTTGTTGATGAAAAAGGTGAACCTGTTATGATGGCAAGTGTGCTGGCCGTGCACACGCCTACGGGCACCGAATATGGTGCAGTTACAATGGAAGATGGCCGCTTCGAAATACGGAATATGCGTATAGGTGGACCGTATAAAGTGATGGTATCCTTTGTAGGTTTCGCAACTACCTCCATGGAGGATATTTACCTGCAGTTGAATAATACCTCATCTGTGAAATTAGTCATGAAAAGCACGGCTGTCGAAATTGGCGGCGTCGTTATCAAGGGCAAGAGCCTTATCCGTGAGCAGACCGGGGCCATGACGTATATTGCAAGCAAACAGATCACGGCATTGCCAACCATTACCCGAAGCCAGCAGGACCTCACCCGTACCACGCCACAGAGCGACGGGAACAGTTTTGGCGGGCGCAATAACCTTTACAACAACTTTTCGTTGGACGGTTCAATTTTCAACAACTCCTTTGGATTGGATTATGCTACCCCAGGCGGTCAATCGGATGCACAACCGGTTTCACTGGATGCCATTGAACAGATACAGGTTTCGCTGGCTCCTTTCGATGTTCGTGAAGGAGGATTTACAGGTGCCGGTATTAATGCGGTAACCAAATCAGGAACAAACCAGATTAAGGCTACGGCGTACACCTTTGTCAGAAATGAGGGCATGATCGGCAGCAAAGTAAGAGGTGTTGATGCTCCTAATGTAAATTTCAGCACCAATCAGACAGGCCTTAGCATAGGCGGCCCGATTATCAAAAACAAGTTGTTTTTCTTTGTGAATGCCGAGCTGGAACGCGCAACACAGATGGCACATGGCTTTGTTGCCGATGATGGCACAAACAGCGGGCAAAATGTTACCAGTGTTAAAGCCAGCGAAATCCAGGCCGTTCACGATCATTTGCTGAGCGAATGGGGCTACGAGGCCGGTGCATACCAGGGGTATACCCACAAAAAATCGAATGATAAACTGCTTGTTAAGCTGAACTACAATATTGCCAAAAACCATAGCGTAGTAATCCGTTATAATATGCTCAATGCCTCGAAAGACATTCTTCCACACCCTGAAGCTGTAGGCGGACGCGGGCCAACCAGTTATAGGCTGCCTTTCGAAAATGAATCCTATATTATCTACAATAAAATCAATTCCTTTGTTGGTGAACTCAACTCAAGCTTTTCCAGTAAGATATCAAATAAGCTCCTGGTAGGCTATACTGTTTTCGATGATCACCGTACACCCAAATCAGTTGCTTTTCCGGTTATCGATATTCTTAACAGCAATAAAAATATTGCTATCAGTGCTGGTTCCGAAATGTTTTCGACAAACAATCTTTTAAAGCAAAATGTGCTGCAGTTTACTGACAACATAACCATATACAAAAACAAACACTCGATAACCGGAGGCGTTAACTTCGAAAAATTCCATTTCGAGAACTCCTTCAACCTGTTTTATTATCCGTGGCACACCTATAACAGTGTAAACGATTTCCTGGCAACCACCAAACAGAATGTTGATTATAATGCGGAAGTCACTGAAGCGAACAAGAAACCTTTCCAGATGGCAATCCTGGATGTTGCACAATTAGGTTTTTATGGGCAGGATGAGTGGCAGGTGAATAACCAGTTAAAAGTTACTATGGGATTGCGCATAGATATCCCTATCTACTTTAAAAACCTTGACGTTACCACTGCCTCGCAGGAAGCGGCTAATTTTAACGGCTGGGTAGATAAAGATGGCAATTCCGTGAAACTTGATCCTGCAGCATGGCCAAAATCGAAACTGATGTGGTCGCCACGGCTTGGATTCAGCTATGACATCAAAGACGACAACAGCCTGGTGCTCCGTGGTGGAACAGGCATTTTCACCGGACGTATTCCTTTTGTATGGTTGGGCAACCAGGCTTCCAATCCAGGCATTTTCCCCGGATACACATTCCAGGTTAACTCAACAGCCGAAAACTTCAGTTTCCCGCAGGTCTGGAAAACAGACTTAGCCCTCGACTGGAAATTCGCCGAAGGCTGGAAGGGATCAGTTGAAGCCATCTATGGAAAAGATATCAACGCAGTGGTGCATCGCAACTACGATATGCTGCCTCCTTCAGCAAAACTGACCGGCGGTCCTGATACCCGCGCCATATTTGCCGGGTTCAACGAAACCCATATTTACGCTGCTTCGCATCCTTCTACTTTCCTGGATGCAGGGTATATCGTTCTTGACAATGTAAAAGAAGGACATCAGCTGAGTATGACAGGCAAAGTATCCAAAGACTGGACTTCGGGTTTGCATATCGACCTTGCTTATACATACCAGGATTCGAAAGATTTTACATCCATCCCGGCTGAAATTGCTGCAGATGCTTTTCAACGTAATCCCGTTGTCGGGAATCCGAATACCCCTCAACTCTCATGGTCGCGCTATGGATTGAAGCATCGTATTATTTCGAGTTGGATGTATACCACCAACTACCACACAAAATCAACTGCATCTACTTTCGGAATGTTTATAGAAATGGGCAAGGGAAACCGGAATTCATACACCTATGCCGGTGACCTGAACAGGGATGGAATTGCAAACAACGACTTATTGTATGTGCCGGCAAATGCATCCGAAATTCATTTCGGGAAAATGGTGGATGGCGCAATAGTTCCGGCCGACGCTGCCGATGCTGCTGCACAATGGACAGCGCTGAATGCCTTTATTGATCAGGATCCTTACCTGAAAACACGAAAGGGAATGTATGCCGAACGTAACGGCGTTACTTTACCCTGGTTCTCTCAAATTGATTTCCGCTTTATGCAGGATTTCTATTTCAATGTAAAAGGAAGAAAGAATACCATACAGGTATCTCTCGACATTATGAACCTGGGCAACCTCATCTATTCAGGTTATGGCGTTCGGAAGCTTTTAAACACAACCAATCCGATTACAGTTAATGGCCTGGACAATAACAACGTTCCTTATTACCAGTTCGATACCAACCTGAAGAGTTCCTATATTGATGACTTTTCAACACGTTCAAAATGGCAGATGCAATTGGGCGTTCGTTACATTTTGTAAAAATCAGCTTTCTTTAGGCGGGCATGACTTAAAGTCGCATTCCGGATAAAGAAAATATCCTTAAAAGGCCATTTGTCGAAAGATAAATGGCCTTTTTCAAAAGCCTCACCCCTGACAGAATTGCTTACATTTGCCAGACAATAGTATAGCTGTTGCTAATCTTAATTTGCAGGAAAGAAAATGAATAAGATTGAAAATATTCTTTTTGACCTCGACGGAACCTTGACTGATCCCAGGGAAGGAATTGTAAATTCCATTTTATATGCTCTCGAAAAACTCGGTCTGCATGAAAATTCCATAGCCGAACTGCTTTCTTTTATCGGACCACCGCTGCGCGATTCCTTTGCAAACAGGTACAATCTTACAAACGAACTGGCCGATAAGGCTATGAACTATTACCGGGAGTATTATTCCGTGAAAGGGATTTTTGAAAACAAGATTTACCCGGGAGTGGAATTATTGCTGCAATCCTTATCCTCTCATAAGTATAAATTATATGTGGCTACATCAAAGCCCACTGTTTATGCAATTGAAGTTTTGAGATACTTTAAAATCGACACTTACTTTACAGAAATCATCGGAAGTAACCTGGATAATACACGCACCGATAAAACGGAAATTATTTCTCACATACTCTCCACCTATGGATTGCAGGCGGGTAATTCGGTTATGATTGGCGATCGGAAACATGACATCATAGGCGCAAAGAATAATTCAGTGAGAACCATTGGCCTAAGCTATGGCTATGGTTCATCCGAAGAGCTTTTAACCTCTGAACCTGACTTTCTAGCGAAAAACTGTAAAGAGCTTGAGACACTGCTTATCCATACATCCATTTAAATCATTTATAAAAAAATAAAGGATGAAGAACAAAATCAAAATAATAGGATTTGATGCTGATGATACCCTTTGGGTAAATGAGCCATTTTACCGGGAAACAGAAAAGCAGTTTGCTCATATTTTATCCCTTTATTTCTCTGAAAATGAGATAAACGATGAGTTGTTTAAAACTGAAATGAAGAATCTTGCTTTGTACGGTTACGGTGCTAAATCATTTATCCTATCAATGATTGAAACCGCTTTGCGCTTGTCGGAAAATAAGATCACGGCTGTGGAAATCAGCAAGATTATTGAAATCGGGAAAGCTCAGCTTAACCGTCCTATTGAGCTTCTGGATGGGGTAGAACTGGTTTTACAGAAATTACAACCGCACTACAAGCTGATTTTAGCCACTAAAGGCGATTTACTGGACCAGGAACAAAAACTAAAAAAATCGGGGTTGACGGCTTATTTTCATCATATTGAGATCATGAGTGATAAGCATGAAAACAATTACCGTAAGCTTATAAAGCATCTTGATATTGAGCCACAGGATTTTGTGATGGTTGGAAATTCCATAAAATCGGATATACTGCCGGTTGTTAATATTGGAGCAAGCGCCATACACGTGCCCTATCATACCACCTGGCAGCATGAAAATGATCATGCCGAAACCGACCCTGGCAAATTCGCTACAGTAGAAAAACTAGTTGAAATTTTAAACTTTCTTTAGCCATGTTTAAACATCTGGATACAGAGAACTGGAACAGAAAAGAACATTTTGCCTTTTTCAATAAATTTGACGAACCCTTCTTCGGGATAGCAGCCGAAATTGATTGTACCGAAGCATATACTATATGCAAAAACAGTTCTATCCCTTTTTCACTCTACTGCCATTATCAGGCATCAACAGCGGTAAACCAAACCGAAGAATTCAGATACAGAATCAAAAACGATAAGGTTATTGTTTTCGATACCATACATATTACCACAACCATAGGAAGGGACGATCATACTTTTTCTTTTTCATTTATTCCTTACACATCATCGCTGAACGAATTCACTGAACTTGCGAAAACAGAAATTGAAAGGATTAAAAGTTTATCAGGCATAGGTGCCAACGAAAACACGGGCCGGCTCGACGTAATTTACTTTTCGACCGTTCCCTGGATAAGTTTTACATCTGTAACCCATCCTCAAAATTTCAAACATAAAGACAGTATTCCTAAAATTACCTTTGGAAAATATTTTCTCAGGAATGACCGCATGATCCTGCCAGTCTCCATAAATGCTCATCATGGATTAATGGATGCTTTGCATATAAGCCGGTTTTTAGAGTCATTTGAGCAATTAATGAATGGCGGATACATATAAAATGAGGTAACTAAACATGTTCATAATATATTCAATGAATTATTTAATACAATGGATGGCCATAATTTCATTACCAGTAAGACTGGCTGTTAAATAATTTCGAGTATTTATTGAAAACGAGGAACAATTCTTTGGATAATAGATTATATTTGTATAATCTATTCTAAATCAAATACCTAAAACAAATAAAATGAAAACAAAAAAAGCTTTAACAAAGGAACACATCGAGCAGCATGTTATTGCCGGGAAAGAAAAATTGTTGGCTAAGAAAAATGAAGCTATAGAAGCGGCCGAAAAAAAATTTAATAAAGGGGTAAAAGCTTTGGAAGACAAATTTAAAGGCAAAGAAAAAAAAGCAAAAGAACCTAAAACAAAAAAAAACAAAGTAACCAAAGAAAAAAGTAAAACAGCTGTCGATAAGATAGTGAAAAATGCTGATTAGGAGAGACTGTTCATGAAACTGTGTCTGCAAAAAAGAAAAACTAAATTTGCAGACTA
>JBAXXB010000130.1:0-11384 GCA_037128115.1 Bacteroidota bacterium | reverse complement strand
ATAGGATTTATGACGTTGAAAGCCAAAATTACTCAACAAATTTCTTAAAAATAAGCGTAGCGTTGTGTCCACCAAAACCAAACGTGTTACTCAAAGCAACATTAACTGTGGTATGCAAAGCTTTGTTAAATACATATGTGAGTGATTGATCAACCTCTGGATCATCAGTAAAATGGTTGATTGTAGGAGGAATAATATCGTTCTGTAAAGCAAAAATAGATGCCATAGCTTCAACTGCACCAGCTGCACCAAGCAAATGGCCGGTCATTGATTTGGTTGAATTAACATAAACTTTTGACGAATGTTCGCCAAACAGTTTAGCCAAAGCTGCTGTTTCGGCAACATCACCAAGACCAGTAGAAGTGCCATGGGTATTAACGTGATCAATATCCATTATGGTCATTCCGGCATCTTTTATAGCTGAACGCATTGCATTGAGTGCACCCAATCCTTCAGGATGTGGTGCGGTTATGTGATATGCATCAGCACTCATACCCGCTCCTGCAACTTCGGCGTAAATCTTAGCACCTCTTGCAATTGCATGGTCAAAATCTTCAAATATTAAGGCTGCACCACCTTCTCCCATAACAAATCCGTCACGGTCCTTATCAAACGGACGAGATGCTGTTGCTGGATCATCATTGCGCGTTGAAAGAGCATGCATGGCATTAAAAGCTCCAACACCCATAACATTAATTGCAGCTTCAGAGCCTCCGGTTACAAAAGCATCAGCCATACCTAGCCTGATATAGTTGTATGCATCAATTAACGCATTGGCAGAAGAAGCGCAAGCAGAAACGGTAGCAAAATTCGGGCCTCTGAATCCGTAACGGATCGATATCTGACCTGCCGCAATATCGGCAATCATCTTCGGTATCATCAGCGGACTGAAGCGAGGGGTACCATCGCCAGCGTTGAAACCTGAAATCTCTTCGAATATGGTAGTCATACCACCAATTCCCGATGCCCAGATAACGCCAACACGATCATGATCCACATTTTCGGCATCAATCCCGGAATCTTTCACCGCTTCATCGGCACAAATCATACCGTAAAGAGTAAAAGGATCAAATTTCCGAACCTCTTTGCGGTCGAAAAAATTTAACGGGTCGAAATTTTTGACTTGACAAGCAAACTTTGTTTTAAATTTACTTGTATCGAAATGTGTGATAGGGCCAGCACCACTAACCCCATTAACCAAGCCACTCCAGTATTCCGGAGCTGTATTGCCTAATGGAGTCAGTGCGCCAAGGCCGGTAACTACTACTCGCCTTAACTTCATCGAATGATTTTTACTTATTTCGCGTTGCTTTCGAGGTAAGTGATAGCATCACCTACTGTACTGATTTTTTCAGCCTGATCGTCAGGAATAGCAATGTTGAATTCTTTTTCGAATTCCATAATCAGTTCAACGGTGTCCAATGAATCGGCACCCAGGTCGTTGGTGAAACTTGCTGCAGGGTTTACTTCTTTTTCGTCTACTCCCAGCTTATCAACGATGATAGCTTTTACTCTTGTTGCAATGTCGGACATTGTTGTACGCTTTAATTGGTTTTAGCCTGCAAAGAAATAACAAATTAGCCGATAAAACAATATTTACTCTGATTATTTTAGTGTCAATACTGTTAAAATATTATAAATGAGTACAATGCATTTCGCTATTTAGTTCCTCTCCGGGTGACCGGCTCATCAGGAATGGACTTTCAGGGTTTGTTTTCGGGCTTAAATGTCAGGTGCTGGATGGTTTTTTGATATTTGAGTTTCGGGATTTTTTATTAGTGCTTATATTTACCTTTGCGGAACCTTTGCTTTTCACAAGATTTTCTTTTTCAGCACTCGAAATATAATGAATACAATTCCAAGGATTGCAATATTTGCTTCCGGTAACGGAAGCAATGCACAACGCATAGCCGAATATTTTGCCGGTTCGGGCATATTGGAGATTTCAGCCTTCTATTGCAATAAACCTGGTGCCTATGTACTTGAAAGAGCTAAGTTGCTTGGAGTTCCAACTGTTATTTTTAATCGGGAAACCTTTTATACTGCAGATTCCATTCTGCTGGATTTGAAAAAGCGCGATACGGACTGGATCATACTGGCTGGTTTTTTATGGTTGATTCCCGATGCGATCTTAAAAGCGTTCCCGCAAAGGATCATCAATATTCATCCGGCATTGTTGCCGGCTCACGGTGGAAAAGGCATGTATGGCATGAAAGTACACCAGGACGTGATTACTTCAGGGGAGACCCGTAGCGGTATCAGTATTCATTTTGTAAATGAGCAATACGACCAAGGGGATGTGATATTCCAGGCAGAATGCGAGGTCTCAAAAGAAGACACGATCGATACCCTGGCCGCGAAAATCCATATGCTTGAATATGAGCATTTCCCGACTATAATAGGGAAGTTGGTTTCAGGGGATATATGAAAAGTAAATTGTCTGAAGGAAATGGAAATGTACTGAATGCGATGGGTGAAATACACAGGAAATGTAAAGCCGAATTCAAGCGATTATTACTAAACTGCTAATTTCAAGCCTGTTTCCCGTTTACAATTTTCCTTAAATATATTCTTTCACTTCTACTTCGCCTTTCAGCACCATCAGCCCGTTCATGGCCAAGGCTCGCATTTCGTCCTCGCCGGGATAAATATAAACGGGGGCAAATTTATACACCCTTTCTATGATCAGGTTAGTGATCCATTTGCTGTGGGCCACTCCTCCTGTAAGCAATATGGCATCTACCTCGCCTTTGAGCACAGGAACCATGGATCCAATGCTTTTGGCTACCTGGTAGGCCAGGGCTTCGAGTATGAATTTGGCTTTCTCATCTCCATTCTGAGCCCTTTGCTCAGCTTCGTAGGCACTGTTGGTACCAAGGTGGGCAACAATTCCACCATTCCCGACAACCATCTTAATGATTTCTTTTTCAGAGTATTCCCCGCTAAAACAGAACCGCACCAGGTCGCCGGTAGGAAGTGTTCCGCTCCTTTCAGGCGAAAACGGGCCTTCCCCGTCGAGCCCCTGGTTGACATCGATCACTCGTCCTTTGTAATGCGCCCCCGTGGTAATACCGCCACCCATATGCACCACGATCAGGTTCATGTCTTCGTAACGCTTCATAATGCTTTTGGCATGCTGCCTGGCAATAGACTTCTGGTTCAGAGCATGGAAGATAGAAATGCGTTTAAAAAGCGGATGGCCTGCTACACGGGCAATTTCGTCGAGTTCATCCACCACAACCGGATCGGCAATGTAGGCTTTCGCATTAGGCAACGCCCGGGCAATGTCATCGGCTATCAACCCACCCAGGTTACTGGCGTGCTCCTTAATAGGATGATCGTATAAATCCGACTTCATTGCGTCGTTCACCAGGTATACACCCGATGAAATGGGTTTCAGCATCCCGCCACGGCCAACCACAGCCTGGATTTTATCAAGCTGTATATCGGCTTCTTCCAGTTCCCTGTATATAATTTCCTTACGGAAATGAAACTGGTCAGCAACATGCTCAAACTGGGCAAGTTCTTCGCTGGGGTGCGTTATATTCTTGACAAAAATCGGGTTCATGTTCTGGTACACCGCAATTTTAGTTGAGGTTGAACCCGGGTTGATTGCCAGAATGCGAAAGTCTTCCATGGTTTTGGGTTAGTTAATGGTTAATTGTCAATGGTTTATAGGGTAATTAATATCAGTAAATTAATAGCAGGTATCATTACCATTTCCTATTAACCATTAACCATTAACTTTTTTCTATAACTCTGTGTATGGAGAGAATAATACTCCTGTACTTATTTTGCCATTAAAGCTGCAAGTGCAATTGAATAGGTTTTGGTTAAAGCACTGTCGCCACGCGAAGTGAGTACACAAGGTACGCGTGCCCCTGCAACGTAAGCTGCCAGTTCGGCGCCCGCGAGTTTGGTACCACCTTTGAAAAACACATTACCTGATTCAATATTAGGGAAGAGGAGGCAGTCGGCATCGCCTGCAACCGGGCCCGTGATCTTTTTTATTTGAACCGATTCCATATCAATGGCTGCGTCGAGCGAAAGCGGCCCGTCGACAACACATCCAGGTATTTGTCCACGGTCACTCATTTTTGCCAGTATAGCTCCTTCAACACAGGCAGGCATGCCAGCCAGCATTTGCTCAGTTGCAGCAATAACGGCTACCTTGGGCGTTTCGACTCCGATGGCTTTGGATACGTTAACAAGGTATCCAACCATTTTTATCTTCTGTTTCAGGTCGGGCTGGGGAATGATCGCAACATCACCGAGGGTAAGCAGTTTGTGGTACGCAGGGAATTCCATCACGGTTACGTGCGACAATACAGCTCCTTCGCCGGTAATCCCGGTCGTTTTATTTAAAATGGCACGCATATATTTGTCGGTGCTGAGCGATCCTTTCATCAGGAGGCTGGCTTTGCCTTCGTTAATTAGCCGAACAGCCAGCGTTGCAGCCTTGGCTTCATCCGGTTCGTTCAGAATGTCAAATTTGGTGGCATCCATATGATGCTCTGCGCAGATTTGTTTGATAAAGGCTTCGTTGCCGGTAAGCGTGGCATCGATTATCCCTTTTTCAACAGCAGCATAAACGGCCTCGATGGTGTGCGGGTCGTTAGCGAAAGCTACTGAAAGACGTTTTTTGGGTTTGCTTTTCAGCAAACCGAACATTTGATCTAATTTTGTAATGGCCATGTGTGCTCCTGGATTTGTACTGTTATTGTGATAACACGTAAAAGAAAATAAAATTCAATGTTTTCGGGCTGCAAAATTAGTTAAATTCCACTCATTACCGATAGATAACGTGTAGTTTTATTGCTATTTAGAAAACATATAAGTAAGCGAAATTTGAAACCGCTGTGATTCAAACTCCCTTTGGATTAACAGCCTCTCGGTTGCCTCGAGAAAAGGATAAATCGAGATTTTCAAGTTCCGGTTACCCTGGTTTGCAGGCCTTGTTATTTGCTTTTGCAGGCTTATTTTGTATAAAAGTCGATCATTTTCTGAATGGCTGCTGTGCAAACCGGGCAGAATTTATCTCCCCTGAAGGTACGCATCATGCAATCAGGGGTTGGGCGATAGAGTCCTTTTGCGACGTAACCGGCGCCTTCGTAAACACCCAGTTTCATTTCGTTTCCTTCAGTAATTGCTGTTGGAATAAGAGTTCCTGCCGCAAGCATGCCCTTCCACTTGCTTTCGAACTTAACCAGGGTGGTTATATTAGGTTCCCAGGGTTCGAGGTTGAGTGGGTACATATCGTTGAAAGAGGTGGATCCGTCGTCGTATTCATCAGCCAGGGCAGCAAAACCATGCCCGAACTCGTGCACGAAAATTTTAGCTGAAGAAGCATTGCTGTTTACAGAAGTGCTGTAGAAATTATAAATGGAACCACCCCCGTATTTTGTCGAATTCACCAATAGGTATATCTGGTCGTAAGGTACATTGGCTGCCAGGTTACGCACACTTTTGTTGTCTGACGTCATCAGGTAGCGTTCGGAATCAAAAGTGTAGAAGGAACTGTTCAATATGGTGTTTTTCCAGGTCTTATCAGCAGGGATATCCGTTCCGCTCTCGGCCGAAGGAGCCATTACCGCACTGATATTGAATTTGTCGCGGTTATGGGTAAAAGGTTCAAAAGTAAACAGGCCGGAGGCGAATTTGTCGACATCAGCCTTAAAACGGTCCATTTCAGCAGCCGTGTACCCTTCGGGAAGTATTACTATATCAATTTTTGTAGCTGGGTCTCCCGATACCAGGGCATTATAGACAGGAAATACCATTTGCCTCTCGGTGGAAATAAAGTAATTTTTTACCTCAACCGTGTAGTCAAACTTTTTCTCATAAACGCCCATAAAATTCCGGCTATAGAACTCGATGCGCACATTGTTTTTCGGGAAAGGCATCACCACCGTTTCCGAGAACGTTCGGGAAGTATGTTTGGCTTCGTCAGTATACTGCCATTCGTCGAAAAGAGCGCAATAACCATGGCTGAATATCAGTTTGTTCGACGCCACATCAAAGGCTTTAAAGTAATATTCCCCGAAATTTAAGGTGTCGATAAACTCAGTATGCGAACCACCCCAGAATGGTTCCGATTTTACCTGGTCGATGGAGTAAATTTCACGCTGACTATTGCCGGTATGATAATAATCGACACGCAAGGTCTTATCTACAAACCATTGGTCGAAAGATGCAAAAGTTTGCAAAGAAGCTAAAAGCAACAGGAATGGAATAACTAGTTTTTTCATATAGAGAAGTATCGTTTAACGCATCAAAAGTATGAAATGTAACGGGATGCTGAGTATATTTTATCTTCGCGGAACCCCGTTGGGTTTAAGGGTAATTGCAGAGGAAGAGCCCGGGGAAACTGCATCTGAAATCGCCAAATTACAGATCAGATTTCGCAATTAATTTTAAACAAATCAGATACACTGCTTGTTTTATACATTGCAAAGGAAAACGGAGTAATATTACGTTCTCCTTTTATTAAACTAGTTGAATAACAGTTCAAAACAATACGAAAATGAGTACCGAGGAACGCTGGGTGAAAATTATTGCACCTTACCGAAATGGCGACAAACTGCATAGCTGGTGGCAGATTATCAACACATTTGTGCCATACGTTATACTATGGATTCTGATGGTTTTCAGTCTTTCATACTCTTACTGGATTACCTTGCCATTGATACTCCTGTCGGCGGGTTTCCTGGTACGTCTGTTTATTATTTTCCACGACTGCGGCCACGGTTCCTTTTTTAATTCAAAACGCCTGAGTGAAACGGTAGGCATCCTACTTGGCATTTTGGCCTTTACTCCCTATCATCGCTGGCACCATTCGCACCTGATTCACCACCGGACGGTAGGCAACCTCGACAAACGCGGTTCCGGCGATGTGTGGACACTTACCGTTGACGAATACCTGGCTTTACCCAGGCGGAAGAAACTGGCTTATCGGATTTTCCGGAATGCATTTATTATGTTTGGGCTGGGAGCCGCCCTGCTTTTCCTGGTCGGAAACCGTTTTACACACAAGAGTTTCTCGCGGAAAGAGAAAACGAGTGTTTATACTACCAACGCCGGCATTGCAATCCTTGCAACCACGCTCTGCCTCACCATCGGCTGGAAAGCCTACCTTTTGATACAAATACCGGTAATGTATTTTGCTGCTATTGGCGGGGTGTACCTATTTTACCTGCAACACCAGTTTGACGGTACCCATTGGTATAAGGAACAGGACTGGGATTTTAAGACCGTGGCGCTGCACGGCAGTTCATACTATAAACTTCCCGCTTTGTTGCAGTGGTTTTCGGGTAACATCGGATTTCACCATGTGCACCACCTGAGTTCGAAAATCCCGAATTACCGCCTTGAGAAATGCCACCGTGAAAATGAACTTTTCAGCAGCGTTAAACCTATTCCCTTCCTCAAGGGATTCAGGAATGTTCACCTGAAACTCTGGGATAGTAAAACTGGCCGGTTAATAAGTTTCAGGGATGTTAAGTTAGCCTAGAAACGCTATTGCAGATAATCCGTATAGCCTTTTTCCCCACCGGCGTAAAACGTTGTGGTATCAGGCTCATTCAAAGGAACTTTTAGTGCAAAGCGCCCGGGCAGGTCGGGATTGGAGATGAAAAGCCTACCATAGGCCACCATATCGGCGATGCCGGTATTCAGAGCCTTTTCACCCTTTTCGAAATCGTAATTTCCAGCTGTAATAAGCGGCCCCTGCCATAAAGGCCTGAAAGTCGCCGTAACATTCTTAATCATATGTGGGTGCTGATCCAACGGCATCATGGGTTCAACCAGGTGGAGATAAGCAAGTTTGTAGTTATTCAGTTTGCTGATCACATAGCCGTAAAGACCTGCAGGATCGGGATCGTCCATGCCGTTACGTATATTGCTTGGTGAAAGTCGTATGCCTGTCTTATTACTGCCGATAGCATCAACCACTGACTCAACGACTTCAAATAAAAACCTGGCGCGGTTTTCAACACTTCCGCCATATATATCGGTGCGTAAGTTCGAAGAGGAATGCAGGAACTGGTCTATCAGGTATGCATTGGCAGCGTGTATTTCAACGCCATCGAAACCAGCCTCTACAGTCCGTATGGCGGCTGAAGCATAATCCTCTACTATCCCGGCTATTTCTGAAGTTTCCAAAGCCCTGGGTATTTCCATTTTCATGTGGCCTTCGGGTGTATTAATGCTGTCATCCAGGCCGATGGCCGATGCCGAAACAGGAAGAACATTTCCCTCCTGGAGTAAAGAATGGGACATTCGGCCTACATGCCACAATTGCATAAATATATGACCGCCTGCATCATGCACAGCCTGGCTTATCTTTTTCCAGGCTTCCACCTGCTCCTGGTGCCAGATTCCCGGGATATTTACATACCCAATAGCCTGTGGTGAAATAGCTGTAGCCTCCGAAATAATGAGTCCGGCCGAAGCACGCTGGGCATAGTAGGTGGCCATAATTGCGGTCGGGATATTGTCAGATGTGGCCCGGCGGCGGGTGAGCGGAGCCATAAGGATGCGATTGGGTAATAAGAGTGATTCGAGTGTAAAAGGAGAAAATAAGGATGAAGCCATAGGATCGATTTGTTTGGTAGTATAACTGAAATAGATGGAATTTGTTTTACAGGGATAAAATTGGTTTAAAGCAGACGGTGTCTGCACACCCGCAGGGTGTCTGACACCGTCTGCCAGGTAAAGAGATTCTGATACAGTCAAAAGGATTCCCGCTATCGAAAAAATCAATTTCATTTTTTAGCGCTGAATGAAAGCAATTTATACCTTTATGCCGTTATTTTTCAATGAAATTTTCGTTTTATGAAACAAAACCCATTGCTGATCCTACTGTTAATGTTAGGGGTTTACGGCTCTTTTGCAGGACCTTACGATAATCTGATAAAAAAAGCCGGTGATAAAAAGACCTTTCCGGGATCGAATGTGCTGCTTGTTTTCGACAGCACCCGGGTCGAGATGATGGAGACTGGCCTTAGTCATTCTTATATTCACCGCCTCTACAAAGTTCTTACACCCGATGGTGCAAAAGGGCTGTCGGTAGTAAAATTCGATTACGATCCCCTTTCGGCCTGGTCGGAGATACGGGTTGTTACGATTTATCATGCTGACGGATCACAAACGGTAATCGATACCTCAACTGTGCTCGATTACCCTCAGCCGGCGCGCGCCATTTATTGGGGTGCCCGCGAAAAGATGCTCGAAATTGGCCGCCTGCTTCCAGGCGATGCGCTCGAAGTACAGCTTTTCAGGAAAGGATTCACTTACGCTTTACTTGAAAACGGAAATGATGATGACAGGTATATCCCACCCATGAAAGGGCATTTCTATGATATTGTCCCCTTTTACAGCAACGACCCGGTCCTTCTGAAGGTTTACCAGATCAGTGTACCCGATACCAAGGTTTTGCAGTACGAAGTATACAACGGCGAAGTAAGCTCCAAAATGTGGCGCAAAGGCGACCACCTGGTTTATACATTTGCCAAAAAGGATATCCCCCCCTTCAAAGCTGAGCCACGCTCGGTTGATGCTTCGGATATTGCTCCCAAACTGCTGATGAGCACCAGCCCCGACTGGAAATCGAAGAGTCTCTGGTTTTATGGTGTGAACGAAGAATACAAAAGCTTCGAAGCTACTGATGAGATCAGGAAAAAGGTAAATGAGTTATTACAGAAGGCACGCAATGAGCAGGATTCCATAAGCATATTGACTCACTGGGCAGGCGATGAGATACGTTACCTTGGAGTGAGCATGGGCAAAGGTGAGGGCTATACACTTCACCGTGGTGAAATGGATTTTACCGACCGTTGCGGCGTTTGTAAAGATAAGGCCGGCACCCTGATCACGATGCTGCGAGCCGCTGGTTTTGAGGCCTACCCGGCTATGACTATGGCCGGTTCGCGTATTGATTATATACCAGCCGACCAGTTTAATCATTGTGTCACCGTTGTGAAAAGCAGAAAGGATGGCCGTTACCACCTGCTCGATCCTACCTGGGTGCCGTTTGTGCGCGAACTCTGGTCGAGTGCCGAACAGCAGCAGAATTACCTTATGGGTGTACCGGGAGGTGCCGACCTGGCCGAAACTCCTGTTTCGAATCCTTCAAATCATTACCTCAGGTTGACTGGCCTGTCAAGCATTTCATCCGACGGCACCCTCGAAGGGGAATATGACGTAACTGCCGAAGGGCAAACCGATGCGGCAGTGCGGGGGATGTTTACTCATTCTTTCATGGCCGACTGGGCCTCTCTTGTCGAAAAGGAAGTGATACGCATTTCACCCTTGGCCCAACTTGTTAAGGTAACGTATGATGATCCATACAATTACCTGGCCGGACCCATACAGATCCATTTTAAGATCAGGATTCCTGCCTATGCCACCGTAGCCGGTGACGAACTGATTTTTACACCCTTGTTAGCCAGCGGATTTATGAAACGCGCCATGCCACATTTGGGCTTTGATGCCAGCCTCGAAGACAGGCAATTCCCTTTCCGGGATCGCACATCACATACTGTTGAAATTTCGGAAAAGATAAGCCTTCCTGATATTAAGGAGGTAGTATACTCCCCAGATCCGGAATCAGGAGAGGGTAGCGGCGCTCAATATTTCGGGATGATAAAAAGGGAAAATGATGCTTTGAAATTTAGTTTTAATGCCAGCTTCCCTAAACGCATTTATCAGCCCGAAGACTGGGATTCATACCGGAAAGCCGTTGCATACCAGAACCTGCTGGCTTCAGAACCGATTATCGTGAAGGTTAAATGAGCGAATTTGCGATTTTGGAATGACGATTTATGTTTAGGTGCAACCGAAAAAGCAACTGTTCCTTTTAATACATAAATCGGATTAATCTTCAATCGTACCTTGTCGATCTCTGTTTCAGAAACACATAAAAACATTGTAATTGCCTCATTATGAAGAACAAAATAGTCCTCCTGACCATAATCCTTTTAGCTGCCATTACTTCCAGGGCACAGGATGAGAAACCCGATGCCGTGTACCAGGAGCAGACGAAGGAATACACCCTGAACAAAGATGGCAGCTGGACGTATCATTACAGTCATAAACTGCTGATAAACACATATTATGCTTTCAATAGTCTATATGGAGAGGATTTTATTGTGTATGATCCGGCTTTTCAGAAACTGAAAATAAACCGGTCGGTTACCACAATGGCTGATGGGAAGCAGGTGCCCACACCGGCAAACGCATATAATGAACTATTACCCGGCTTCGCAACCAATGTACCGGCCTGGAACCGGCTTCGTGAAATGGTGGCGTCTTTTTAGCATACTGGATGGGGGTTTTTCGCTGCCCTTGCGTTAGTAAAACCGTAGCGGCCGTTACCAGTACAAACA
>JBAXXB010000129.1:0-11467 GCA_037128115.1 Bacteroidota bacterium | reverse complement strand
CCAAGAGTGTTTCATTTGTTAAAATTGTCAGAAAATCGAATTTTTAGAACTCACCCATATTCAATCAGTCTGGTTTGTCAAAGCACAGGGGCTTAACAATGAGAAAGGCAAAATGCTTCTTAAGAAATGGAACGATGCCGGGAATATCATCGCCAATCATACATACAGCCATATCAATTATAATGATTCAGCTATCAGCTGTGTTGAGTTCATTAAGGAAATCCATAGATGTGATTCACTCATAAATGATTACAATAATTATAGGAAGATTTTCCGGTTCCCATATCTGAAGGGTGGAAATACGACTTCAAAACGGGATTCCATACGGTCCTTTCTCAGCCTGAATGGGTATAAACAAGGCTGGGTCACCATTGATGCCTCCGACTGGTATGTGGACTACCGCCTGATCAAACGGTTAAGAGAAGACCCAAAAGCTGATATCAAAGCGTTCAGGGATTTTTATATTTACCATATTTTCGACCGGGCACAGTATTACAACAATCTGTCCCTGGAAATAAATCACAGGCAGGTAAAACACACGGTGCTGCTACATTTCAATTTAACTTCAGCATTGTTTTTGAGTGACCTCATTGAGAAATTCAAGCAGGAAGGCTGGGAAATCATTAGCTACAGCGAAGCTATAAAAGATCCTATTTATAACGAATTGCCGGATGCAATGCCGGCCGAGCAAAGCCTTATTTGGTTAATGGCAAAGCAGACCGGTCGATACGAAACCCTATTGAGGTATCCAGGTGAAGACGGAGACTACGAAAAAGATAAGATGGACCTGCTAGGCCTGTAAAACCAGTAAAAAAAAGATAAAAACCAGCTAGAACCCGGTTCCCGGAAACCGTTGCTAGAATAGATTTCATCCTGACTCCAGTCAATAAAAAGGTGTTAGAAGGCGCTACGCCCCCGGTTAACTTTCCTTTTTCAGCGGGAACCGGCAGCTGTTACAAGGTAATTTTCCTGTTGGTGTACCACGAATAATCAGTGGCTTTTATCTCGTAATCTGTCTTGAACAATTTAGAGGAAATAATAAAATCGGCTGTGGACCGGTTGCAGGCAACAGGAATATTGTACAAGACCGAAATGCGCTCCAGCGCTTTCACATCCACTTCGTGCGGGTGTGGTTCCATGGGATCCCAGAAGAAGATGAGAATATCAATTTTGCCTTCGGCTATCATGGCTCCCAGTTGCTGGTCGCCTCCAAAAGGTCCGGACTTCAGTTTGGTGATGCGTATGCTGTCCAGTTCGTCCTCATCCATGCGTGAGGCCAGTGCTTCAGCTACCATACGACCAGTTGTTCCGGTACAAATGAGCTTATGATCCTTCAGTATTTCCCAGTTCCATTGCACCCATTCCACCAGGTCTTTCTTACAGTTATCATGCGCCACCAGGGCTATATTTTTTGCTTTTGCCATTGGAGTTTTCGTTAAAGGTAATTGATTATTATGTTCAACCCGGATCTGTTCTGACAGGAATATTCTCTTAATCTATCCGTCTCAAACTGTATTTTCAGGGCACAAAGATACGACCAGTAATTTGAATCAGGTGTTAAAGAATCATTAGCGGGCTCTCGGCAATTCGAAATCAGCAAATTCCCGGCATCCCGATTATCCGGATTTAAGTCTTCTGTTCCCTGATTACCAGCATATAAAAATCGTTTTCCAGGGGCAGATAACCGTATTCGTAAACAAAACGGTATGAGCTGCCCTTTTGGGTTACATATAAGTGAGTGATGTAATTGAAGTTAAATCCCTTGTTCAGCAGTTTTTCCTTATGCAGGTTGATCTTCCCTTCCCGCGGAATGAGTTCCGAGAGGATTCTGCGATTTTTACGAAGTATATTGGTAATATTCCGCACATAATTGGTGGCTTCACTATTCAGCCGGTTGTTGTAATTGTTGCGGCACATATCCGAACAGAACTTCTTATCCATCCTGCCTGTTACAGGCTCTCCGCAATCGAGGCAAACTCTTTCCATAAAAGCAGAATATTAAATTCGGTTATTGATCATGTATTATTCAAGTTTTTAAACTCAGAATTTCTCCTTTGATCGAAATTAGTTAACTACATGCCTATAAAGCAGCTACAAGTATGTAAAGATAATGCATAAGCGTTTACAATCGACTACAAACGCTTGTAAATATTTTTATCCGAATACAAATATTTATTAACCGAGTCACCCTAAAAAGCCGGTATACCTTTGTTTCATCAAATTCAAAACAAGCTTTCCGACAAAATCAACACTTTTTGAAATCCCAAATCTCTAACCCTAAATCCTTAAAAAAATGAACACATTACGCAACTCCGTTAAATTAATCGGTCGCCTGGGCCAGGATCCCGAAGTGAAAACCCTCGACAAAGGGAACAAAGTAGCGACCTTCTCACTCGCCACAAGCGACAGCTTCACTGCCAAAGACGGAAGCAGGCAGGAACAAACCCAATGGCACAACATCGTGGTATGGGGCAACCTGGCCGTCATTTGCGAAAAATACCTGAAGAAAGGCAAGGAAATCGCCATCGATGGCCGCCTTACCTATCGTCACTGGGAAGATAAGACCGGCATCAAACGCACCACCTCTGAAATTGTAGCCACCGAACTCCTTTTTGTTGGTTCAAACAATGAATCCAGCAAGTAACAGTATAGCCCTACCCCTAACCCCTAAATCCTAACCCCTAAATCCTAAAAAAAATGAACACTTTACGCAACTCCGTTAAATTAATTGGTCGCCTGGGCCGGGATCCCGAAGTAAAAACCCTTGATAAAGGGAACAAAGTAGCGACCTTCTCACTCGCCACAAGCGATAGTTTCACTGCCAAAGACGGAAGCAGGCAGGAACAAACCCAATGGCACAACATCGTGGTATGGGGCAACCTGGCCGTCATTTGCGAAAAATACCTGAAGAAAGGCAAGGAAATCGCCATCGATGGCCGCCTAACCTATCGCCACTGGGAAGATAAAACCGGGACCAAACATACCAGTTCCGAAATTGTTGCCAGCGATTTACTTTTCGTAGGCTCAAATAATAAATCAAAGGACTAATTCAAAGAGTAAAATAATCTGTAGCCTGATTTACAGAAAACAAAACATCAGCATTCAACTAAAACTCCTAAATCCTAACCCCTAAATCCTAAAAAAATGAACACACTTCGTAACAACGTAAAACTCATTGGCCGACTGGGCCAGGATCCTGAGGTGCGTAGCCTCGAAAAAGACAACAAAGTAGCAACCTTCTCACTCGCAACCGGCGACAGCTATACCGACAAGGAAGGGAACAAAAAAGATTCCACCGAATGGCACAACATAGTTGCCTGGGGTAACCTGGCCACCATAAGCGAAAAATACCTGAAAAAAGGGAAAGAAGTGGCCATTGATGGACGTATAACTTACCGCAACTGGGAAGACAAGAATGGAGTTAAACACACTACCACTGAAATTGTAGCGAATGAAATCCTACTCATTGGTGCAAAAACTACTGAAAAGGAATGATGTCCTCCTTACAAGGAAAAAGCCGCAAAGCGTTTTTGCTTCTGCGGCTTTTTCCTTGTAACAGTATTTATATCAGGATGTTTGCGCTAATTATTTAAATGGAAAGAACTAATAAATGCAACCTTTACCTTAGTGCTAACTATCACTTTCAAAAACTAAACTTGCACCGATCCGAAATCTCAGGCCATTTGTAGACTATATTTAACAGGGCAAATCTGTAAAAGAACAATGGCTTTCCCATCATGTTTATTACAGAGTCCTGACTTGATTTACCCCTTGCTAAACTGAACTATCTTTTTCCGAATAGCTCAGTGATTCTTGTGTATTCCGTATATCATATTCCGAACCATGCTACGTGGTATAAACCGGGGTGACACACTACTGAGTTTATTCATAAATCCAGGTATCTCTATGGCCTTTCCCTTCATCATGGCTTTGTAACCGGCATGGGCGACCTGTGCTGAAGTCGCTGCCGGCAGTATACGGTGTAGCAATGATTTGCCAAGCCCCGCCGATAAAGCAAAGCCTGTATCAGTCGGACCAGGACATAAGGTAGTTACAGTAACACCTGTTCCTTTGAGTTCGCGTGTCAGTGCTTCGGAAAAAGACAAAACATACGCTTTACTTGCATAATAAACAGCCATTCCCGGCCCGGGCATGAAGGCGGCCGTGGATGCCACATTCATAATTCTGCCGCTTCCGGCCTTCAACATTCCCTGCAAGAAAGTATGCGTAAGCTGTGTGAGCGCACTTATATTCAGCCGGATCATTTCCAGGTTTTTCGCCAGATCAGCTTTTGCAAAATCACCAAAATCACCAAACCCGGCATTATTAATAAGTATATCAACCTGTATATTTCTGCCGGATATTTCTTTTATCAAAGTTTGGACTCCCGCTGTATCGGATAGATCGACCGCGATTACAATCACATCTGATTTATTGTTTTTACGTATTTCGGCAGCCACTTGATCGAGTTTGCTGGCAGAACGCGCTGCGAGTACCAGGTTTCTGCCTTCAGCAGCTGCAAGTAGGGCAAGATCGTACCCTATTCCGCCCGAAGCGCCGGTAATCAGGGTATACGTGTTTAATTTCATAATGAAAAAATGTTAGTTTTCTGTGGTATTCATATTTAAAACGGATTAACTGCCTTAAAGTTTCGAAATTCCTGCTAATTGTTTATAAATCAGCTTACTTATTTTAGTTGTTTATAACTTTTTCATAATCTCCGGTTTCCACCCGTGAATAATGCTCTTACTATATGTTATTTTGTAAATAACAAGAGTTATTGATAACCTGGCCAAGATGCACTGGTCAATTTCGGCTGGCTGCAGAGACTTCTATAATTACTTTACAAAATAAAGTTTAACCTGCTAAACTCTATCTGTATGCCGGCAAAAAACACACCCAAAACCATAAAGAAACAAAAGAAAATATTCGTTCTCGATACCAGCGTCATTTTATACAATCACAACGCTATAAATAGCTTTGATGATAATGATGTTGCAATTCCAATCACTGTTTTTGAAGAACTGGATAACTTTAAAAAGGGCAATGACAATATAAACTTCGAAGCCCGGGAATTCATTCGAATCATTGATCGCCTTTCGGAAAAGCGCACCTTGACCAAATGGCTTACCCTGCCGAAATCAAAAGGAGGCAAGTTCAAGGTCATCATGAATGAACAGGGTGAGCCGGATGCCCGAGAGATTTTCGGTGAAAACAAACCCGATCACCGAATCCTGAATGCAGCGCTTTCGATAGCCAAAGAAAACCCGGACTGCAAGGTAATACTGGTGTCGAAGGACGTGAACCTCCGCCTGAAAGCCAAATCCCTGAATATCCAGGCTGAAGATTTCCTGACAGGCAAGATTAAAGACCCGGAAGGGCTTTACACAGGCAAAACAGTGATAGAAGGCTTACCCTCCAAAATTATTGATGCCATTTATCAGAACGGTTTTTGCGAACTGGGCGACATTGGAATCCAGGAAGGCATTCCCAACCACTATTATATTCTTAAAAATACCAAAAACTCGGCTCTCGCATTTTATAATGCTACAAGCCAGAGAATAGAGAGATTGGATAAAAGGCCCGCCTACCGCATTATGCCCCGCAATGCCGAACAGGTCTTTGCCCTGCATGCCATCATGAATCCTGACATTAAACTGGTAACTTTACAAGGCGTAGCCGGTACCGGGAAAACCCTGCTTGCCCTGGCTGGAGCAATGGAACAACGACGCGACTTTAAACAGATTTACCTCGCCCGACCCATTGTTCCGCTCAGCAACAAAGAAATAGGATTTTTACCTGGTGACGTAAAAGAAAAAATCGGCCCCTATATGGAGCCATTGTATGATAACCTGAAATTTATCCAGAGCCAGTTTGGTGAAAAAGACAAGGAGCATAAAGTAATAACAGAATCGTTGCAAAACGAAAAACTTGTGGTTACACCTCTGGCATATATTCGTGGGCGAAGTATCAGCAATGTGTTTTTCATTGTCGACGAAGCTCAGAACCTCACTCCTCACGAGGTGAAAACAATTATTACCCGGGCTGGCGAGAACACCAAAATTGTTTTTACAGGTGATATTTTCCAGATCGATACTCCTTACCTGGATTCGCAGAGTAACGGACTTTCGTACCTGATTGACAAGGTAAAATCACACCCCATGTATGCTCATGTAAGGCTTGAAAAAGGTGAACGGTCCGAACTGGCTAACCTTGCCAATGATCTACTCTGATATTAAGAACAGGCTTGGGTAGAGTTAAATCAACTGAATGATGAATATCATACGGTTAATCAGACAGGTATTCTATTTCTCGTTCCTTACAACAGTTATCACTGTCTGCCCGACAACATTCAGCGTGGTTTTACTTATTCCTGCCATATTATCATTTATCGTATGCCAGTATTGGTAAAAGCTTGACTTGGTAGTCGGATCGTTCTGGATAATATCAATAGTAGGCACCTGTCGCAGTTGGTTGATATATAAGTGATCATCCGTAATTCCGTTGGTGCGGTCAAAGGAGAAATAGTCGCTGTAACCAATTGAGGTAGCCATATTCCATACTTTCTGCGCAATATCGGGTGCATAATACATGCTGGTTCCTTCCATGCTGAATACAGCATTTTCGGCTCCTACCATATCCAACAAAATACCGAAGCGTGCATTATAAGCAGTCGTATGAGGGTTTCTTGACCAGTACTGTGCACCTAATGCCCAATCATCAGAACCTGTATACCCGGCATCCTGAGGGGCTCCGTAATCTTCACCATCAACCAGGAGAATATCAACACCAATAGAGGCGGGTGAGATTTTGAGTTGCCGGGCTATTTCCAGAAGAATACCAACACCGCTGGCACCATCATTAGCCCCGTCGATAGGAGTCCTGTGCAAGATCGTATCCGGATCGTTATCGGCAAAAGGTCGGGAATCCCAGTGTGAGCAAAGCAAAACGCGATTTGTATTCTTTGGATTGAAGGAAGCAATAATATTTTTACATTTCAGGGAAGTTCCATCAAAGGCTTTAGCTGTAAAAGGCTGCACTATAACTTGTGAAGCATATTTCTTCAGAGTTGCCTCCAGCCATGCTGCACATTTTGATTGCGCCGGGCTGTTGGGTACGCGGGGTCCGAATTTAACCTGTTCGCTGACGAAATAATAGGCTGAATCGGCATTAAACTCTGCAGCTTTAATAGTTTCAGCAGACTTAGAAGAACCGGTATCACCGGAAGATGTAACGTTTTTTTGCTTGCAGGCACTAAGTGCCGCAAGAACAAGAACTGAAAGCAGCGCAAAGAAATATCGCATAATGGAAATTGTTTTTACAGCAACAAAGATAATACAAACAATTTTGAAAAACGTTTAGAGAAAACAAGCTTTGTTACCGAAAGAACCTGTGAATACGGTTTCGCCTGCTGGCCTCCTTTCACGAGGACTTATCTCAAGCTTTTCAAGGTTGGGATGCAATATTTCCGGATCGCTGCGATAACCCAGCGTAAAAGCAACCAATACCGAATAATCTTCCGGAATTTCTAAGAGACGGGCCGCTTCGCCGGAGTCAAAACCGGTCATCTGGTGGGTATATATGCCTTCAGCCATAGCCTGCAGGGAAAGTATAGCGACTGACTGCCCCAGGTCATACGCATAACTTTTATTCGGCTCCCCTTTAGCATTCGTATTCCTGGCAATGGCAAGTACTAAAACCGGTGCATTTATCACCCACATTTTATTAAACTCGACTAAGGTGCTGAATATTTTATCGTAAACCTCATCGCCTTTCATGCCAACCAGGAAATACCAGGGTTGCAGGTTGCTTGCTGAAGCAGCCCACCGTGCGGCTTCAAAAATAGATTGTAATTTTTTATCTTCAACAGGCTCCGGTGAATAGGCTCTTGGACTCCAACGGGCTTCAATAAGCGGATGCACCGGGTAATCCAATGCTGGTTTCTTCTTAGTGTTTATATTTTGCATGATAAAATTTTCGGTAATCAATATGACAAAACCATGTTCATGGTTACCCTACAGTTTTAGGCAATATTATAATTTATTGGCCAATGCTGATCCATTTTAAAAAACAATATTTTCGAACAATATTTCTTCACAGAATATAGTCTGAATCTAATTGCAGAAATTCACCATATTGTTTTTATCCATTTATTAAAAATTCTCATCTATAAATAAGCGATGGCCATGGTTCGCTGATGGATGGCACAAGCAAAACCGCCTTTACTTATGTCTTCGATCGAACTAAAAGCTAACATTTCACTAATGTAAGTGAGTTGAAGTAAGTATTTTTCGGCAATGTAAAAAAGATGGAATAAAATTAAAATACAAAACCAATCGAAATGTTATAACTTTGTTCTATCATAACTAACAGGCCTGAAAAAAATGAAAAACAAGTACCTCGATCTGATAGAGCAGACTTTTGATTTTCCAAACGAAGAATTTAAGGTGGAAGACCATGAGTTACAGTTTAATAACATTCCGTTGATGGAGGTTATTAAGCAATATGGTACGCCTCTGAGAGTTACCTTTCTACCTAAGATCAGCAAGCAGATACAGAAGGCCAAGCGTCTTTTCAACGTGGCAATTGCAAAATCCGATTATAAAGGCAGTTACAATTTCTGTTATTGCACAAAAAGTTCGCATTTTTCGTTCGTTCTCGAAGAAGCCTTAAAGAATGATATTCATATTGAGACCTCTTCCGCTTTTGATATTCCTATTATTGAGTCACTATATGAATCGGGTAAGTTAAAAAAAGAAACCTATATTATCTGCAACGGATTCAAACGGCCTCAATATATTGAAAATATATGCAACCTGATTGAGGAAGGATTTGACAATGTAGTTCCTATACTAGATAACAAATTTGAGCTCGACGAATACGACAGGAATATAACACGGAAAATTAAAATTGGGATCCGCATTGCTTCGGAAGAAGAGCCTAAGTTCGATTTCTACACTTCCAGGCTTGGAATCCGCTATAATGATATTGTCTCCTATTTCGAGGAGGAGATAAAAAATAATCCCAAGTTTGAGCTGAAGATGCTTCATTTCTTCATCAATACAGGCATTCGGGATTCAGCTTATTACTGGAATGAGTTGTCAAAGTGCGTCCAGGTATACTGCGAGCTCAAAGCAGTTTGTCCCCAGTTGACTGCCTTAAATATTGGTGGCGGTTTCCCAATAAAGAACTCGCTTAATTTCGATTTCGATTATGCGTATATGGCGGAGGAAATCATAGCACAGATAAAAGGTATCTGCCAGCGGAACAACACCCCGGAACCGGATATTTTTACTGAGTTCGGCTCTTTTACCGTGGGCGAAAGCGGTGCTATTCTTTATAGTATCATCGACCAGAAACGTCAGAATGATCGTGAGTTATGGAATATGATCGACAGTTCCTTTATTACTACACTTCCTGATACATGGGCGATTAACCAGAAATTCATTCTCTTGGCAATTAACCACTGGGACCAGGAATATGAGAGGGTATTTCTCGGTGGACTTACTTGCGACAGCGAAGATTATTATAATGCCGAAGCCCATACCAATGCCATTTTCCTTCCTAAACTGATGGATGACGAACCGCAATATATCGGACTCTTTCATACGGGAGCCTATCAAGATTCACTTTCCGGCTACGGGGGCATACAGCATTGCCTTATCCCGGCTCCGAAACATATCATCATTGATTTGGATGAAGACGGCGAATACTTCACCAAACTCTTTGCGAAGGAGCGAAGCCACAAATCAATGCTTAAAATCCTCGGGTATTAGCGAATATGCTAATAGGAGACAGTGTGAATTTTGCTGATAGTTCGAATGTGGCGTTACTCTTTCCATTGCAAGTAGCAGATACTGAATTGCCTGAACAATTGCGCTGTCATCTTTCCCTATTTTCCTCATAAGGATTTTTGTTGCATGTAAAAAATATTGTATTTTCGCAATTCTGAAAATCAAAAAGCATATTAACCTCACTCTTTACCATTAAACTGTAATTCAGCCTTCAGGTCACAAATACAGTATGCTTTTAGAATACGAACATTACTTCATCCGCAAACATGTTCTTGATAAATAGTGGTTTAGAGCTTAAAACATAACTCACATGAAACAGTATGGTGACTTGCCAAAAGAGTTTTCTACGTTTGAAAATTCAAAAATTATACTCATTCCGGTTCCTTATGATGGTACCACTACGTGGATAAAAGGTTCTGATAAGGGGCCGAAGGCCATCATCGATGCTTCGGTTAACCTCGAAATGTATGATATTGATACAGACAGCGAAGTTCACAAATTAGGCATACATACCGCTGAGCCTGTTACCGAGGCGTCCTCACCCGAAGCCATGGTCGACGAAGTCTATACCAGGGTTAAAGCCTTGTTCAAAAAGAAAAAATTCCCTGTGGTTATTGGGGGAGAGCATACAGTAAGTATCGGTGCTTTTAAAGCCGCAAGCGAACAGTTCAGTGATCTCACTATACTCCAGTTCGATGCCCATGCCGACATGAAAGATGAATCTAACGGGACGAAATACAGTCAGAAGACTGTAATGGCCAGGGCCTCGGAAATGGCACCTGTTGTCCAGGTGGGTATTCGCAGCATGAGCGCCGCAGAGCGGGAAGACATTAAACCCGATTGCGTATTTTATGCCATGCAAATCTACGATCAGTCGACCTGGATGTACGAACTTTTAAACAAGCTTAGCCGCAATGTATACATTACCATCGACCTGGATGTGCTGAATCCATCCATCATGGCATCCACCGGAACTCCAGAACCTGGAGGAATGAACTGGTTCGACATTATCAACATACTGAAGAAAATCAGCGAACAGGTAAATATTGTCGGTTTTGACATCACTGAACTGGTCCCTAATAAGGGAAATAAGGCTCCTGATTATCTTGCAGCGAAACTGATTTACACCATGCTGACATACAAGTTCATAACCGGGATTAAATAAGTCAATTCATTTTCTTTCAGAGGCTGTCCTATTCAAAAAAGGGCAGCCTTTCATTTTATCTAAACAACTAAAACTATGGCACTCTTAAAACTAATCGAAAAAGAAGAAGCAAGCGGGCGTATAGCCGAAATCTATGAAACCATGATTAATACCATGGGCTTTATCCCCAATGCGTTTAAAGTGTACAGCCCAAGCGAGTATGTGCTTGACAAGCAATTTGGTAACCTGGGGTATTTTATGCGACACAAAACACTAGGGGGCAAACTGTTAGCTTTTATTCGCCTGTTGGTTTCGGAACAGGAACAATGTACCTATTGCATAGGAATGAATTCAGGCTTGCTTCTACAATATGGCGTTTTACCTGACGTGCTTGCGGAGGTCAAACTGGACCCCTTTAAAGCACCTCTCGAAGAAAAGGAACTGGCTCTTTTGTTGTTCGTGCTTAAAGTTGTGACAGCTCGCCAGCCATGATCTGGCTCACGGGGCCGGACAAGCGCCTCAGCTGGTT
>JBAXXB010000128.1:0-11497 GCA_037128115.1 Bacteroidota bacterium | reverse complement strand
TGGTGGATGCCAAAGGCGAAACTACCGGGTTTTGAATCGAGGCGGTAAACCCGGCTGGAAGGGATGTCCAGGAATAGGAATAATTGGTCCCGCCCGTGCCTATTGCATTAAGCTGAACCGAACTACCCAAACAAATGGCGCCCTGGTCAGCCGTGGCATCGGCGGCCCCAATGCTGTTCACATAACAGGCCGTATACCGGAATGCCGAAGTGTTTACCCCGCTTATGGTTTTTGACCAAACTACATTCTGGTTGGAATCAATTTCGTACATGTACCCTGAAAAAGAGATATTGATCAGGGTATTCCCATTAGGAAGCTGCTGAGAATTCCCCTCATCCTGGGTGGCTGTGCCGCTGTATGTATACCTCAGCGAATAGCTTGATGGGGCATAAGCAGAACCGCTGGCAATGGAATACGAATAACCATCGTAAGGAGGAGATATAAAATCAACGCACGATTTGCCTCCAGGACCGCCCAGGTTGTTAAACCCGACAAGCTGATTGGCCCTCGGACAATCTGCCGGAATCCAGTGTGCATCATGAACCACATCGAAATCAGTGGTCCCGCTGGCCTGGTATGCTGCCGGGTTTCCCCAGCGATAAATGAGATCGCCCCCTTTACCCGAATTTCCGCCCGAATGTGTGGCCGCTTCGGCTGTGGTAGTGCTGTGATCGATCACGTATAGCTCGTTCATGGCGTGCGACGAGAAGGTCACCTGGTCGAGTTGTGCGTTGTAATCAATACCGTTAGCATGTGACCAGTCTTTTTGTGTCTTATAATTGATATTCAGCAAACCGGGATGCTCAACTATAGAGGAAACGTAATTAGCTTTTGAAGGATAAAGGCTCTGGCTCAGGTGATCCCATTCGTGCCATTCCCAAACCACATTACCCCCATTGGTGCCTGTGGGTTGAATTTCAACGATTTTATCCGGCCAAATCGTGATACTTTGCGAGCAACCTGCGGCAGTTGCCTGTGCGGGGGTCCTGGTCTCGTAAGCGATCAGTAAAACATTGCCGTTGGGCATAGGGCATACATCATGATGGCTGCAATAGTCCGCTGTAGAATATACATAATCCCAGATAACGTTTCCGCTCCAGTCCACTTTCTGAACTTCACCGCATACAGGGCCGCCGGTAAAATAGTTCCCCGACTTTGCAACAGTGCGGAGGAGAACACCGCCGGGAAGCAGGTAGGTTGAGTACCCGGTAGGCTTGGATGAGCTGAAGGTCCAGGTATGATAAATTGCGTTGTTTAGGTCAACCAGGTAGGCCTTGGTGCTGTTTTTGGGACTGTATAAAGTATAATCGCCGTAAGGCTGGGCAAATGCAGCCATTGAAAGCAACAGCGGCAGGGTTATCATTACACATCTTTTCATCATTCTCATCTGCAGGATATTGTAGTGAATTATTCAGGGAAACACCCCCTTTTGACACCGATCAGAGTTTTAAGTTTGAAGCCGGACCCCAATTAATTTGTGCTTGATTTAAGGAACTACTTACATAAATTACCAGGGTTAAAATCGAATCCGATCAGGCAGCCGGACAATTCGTGCACTTTGCGTCACAATAGGTTTAGCAATGATAGAACAAGTGCATGAGGATTAAAATAAATTTCAACATATGGCTACTTTTAATCAGTGAAGAGTTAGTATGGACCTATGACCCGGGCAGATGCTTTTTAGTTGGAGTATCTTCCCATAGCAGGTTCTTTCCTGCTGCAAACTATTTTTTTAGCAATACCTTCCGTGTCATGACAGTACCTGATGAGAGAGAAATCCTCAGGTAATAAAATCCCTCAGGGCAGACTGAAAGATCCAGTGTATTCGAGTTGACTGGCTTCAACAGTTGTGTCCCTATCGAATTAAAGACCTGAACGTCCTTTAGAGTTTCCTGCACAGGAACCTCTATGGTAACTTTTCCGCGGGCTGGGTTCGGTTTTATCACAAAGCTTTGACTGATGGACGTAGTTTCTTCGACCCCGGTAGTAAGAAAATAAGAAGCCGGGTAGCGCAATGCTTTGGGTGTAGTGCCTCCCGCCGTGATTGACCACAGCAGGTTCTGGTTAGCATCGATTTCATAAATGTAACCTGTAGAGGCAATGCAAACCAGCATGTTCCCGTTGGGAAACTGCTGTGAATTGGACTGATCGGCTGAATTTCCCAGGCAATTATGCCTGTAGGTATAGGTTACCGGGGCATAAGCCGATCCTGAATTAAGAATGTAGGAGTATCCGTTGTAGGGAGGAGAAATCATATCAATGGATGAATTTCCTGAAGCTCCCTGGTTATTGAACCCGACAAGGTAATTGGCGTTTGGACAATCGGAAGGAACCCAGTGCGCATCATGTACTACCTTGAAATCCTGGTTGGCGGTCGTGCCCTGGCTGTATGCGGCCGGGTTTCTCCAACGGTAAAGTATATCTCCCCCCTTACCCGAGTTTCCCCCGCTATGGCTTGCAGCCTCTGCAGTATTGGTACTGTGATCTATCACATAAATTTCGTTGAGGTAGTGCGAACTGATGACAATCTGGTCCAGGGCCTCATTATAGTCGATGCCGTTGGTATGCATCCAGTCTTTCTGCGTGTTGTAATTAATGTTCAAGAGTTCAGGGTGGTCGGCAATTACCCCAAAGTTGCTCTTGGTAGCATCATGATTCTGCACCAGGTGATCCCAGGCATGCCATTCCCATACTACTTCGCCCCCGCTTGCACCTGAAGGTTTAATCTCGACAATTTTATCGGGCCAAATCGTCATACTTTGCGAACAGCCAGCCTCGACAGCCTGTGTAGCCGATTTTACCTCGTAGGCAATCAGCAGTACATTGCCATTCGGCATGGGATGAATATCATGATGCGAACAGTAGACGGAAGTCGAATAGGTGTACTGCCAGGTTATGGTGCCGTTCCAGTCTACGTCCTGCACCATTCCGCACATAGCTGGCCCGTTCAACTGATTACTCGTATACTGGCATGCGCGGACAATATGTTTGTTTGGCAGCATAAAGGCCGGACGGAACGCAAAGGTCTGCCTGAAAGGGAGTTTCATCAGGTCATTTTCGGTTTTGCCTTTAACGCGCGCCCACATTATTCTGCCTTTTCCCGTGCTGTCGGTCCCGGACCCTGAAACATAACAAAATACCATCCCGGGGTTCAGTTTGCTCAGGGTTTGGGCAACATGCAGGGTCAGGGTATAGGTCAGCCTGTAATATTCAGGTTCTTTCATGCCCACCGACGATACTCCCGCGCAGAAGAAACAGGCATTATACCCTGAAAGCTGGTTTTCAATGGCTGAAAGGTCAAAAAAATCGGTTTGTATTACCTCCTTCAGCTTAGGATGACTAAGTCCGCAGGGTTTTCTGTTTATTACCAATACCGATTCCACATCGGGATGAAGCAGGCATTCATGAAGTACCCCTTCGCCGACCATCCCGGTGGCCCCGGTCAGAATTGCATTAATTTTATGATCAGCCATTTTGTATTATATTATTCTGAAATACAGAGTATTAATTTTACGCATCCAGGGTTGGAAAGAAAAATCAATCCAATTCCCCTTTCGATCCAGCGATTATTATTTTTCAACTTATTATCCTCTCTTGCTGATTTCCATCAGGGCTTCCCGGTTCAGGACTTTGATATCTTTTTCCACCAGGTGGATTAAACCATCTTTTTCAAAACCCTTCAGTAATTTTACGGTACTTTCGGTGGATAGCCCGGCAAAATCTGCTATTTCCTTTCGCGACAGGTACCCAAAAATGCTCCCGGCATCCGGGATTACGGTATCGAGATAGAGGAGAACATCGGCGAGCCTGCCGTGCATTTGCTTATACATCATACTTCGTATGGTACTGTATAAGGAACTGTCGTTTTCGTAATACCTGTTGATCAGTCCATAGGCAAAGGCACCGTTGCTTTTGATCAGGCCGGCCATGGCATCTTTTTCGACCAGGCAAGCAAGGGTGTCCGTCAGGGCAACCGTCGAATAATCATAGGTATGCTTGCTGAATGCAGCCGAAAGCCCGATGAATTCACCGCTGCCAATGATCCTTAAATTGAAATCCCGGTTGGTGTCACCGATAATGTATTGCCTCACGAGTCCCTCTACCACGAACAGCACACTCGAAGCAAAGGCTCCCTGTTTAGTCAGGCTTTCACCCTTGCGGAACTGAACCTGTATTTTACTTTCTTTTACCAGTTCTATTTCTTCGGGCAGTAATTTGCCGAAACATGGGGCATTGAGCCCTCCCAACACACAATCATCGATAGCCGAATAGGTCTTCATAGGTTTTATTTAGCGTTGATCAATGCTATCTTTGAACTAGCAGCCACTTTATATTTAGCTGAAAAATCCCCGTAATTGACCGACAATTGCAAACGGTTCGAATTATTGATAAAACATACGTTTTCGCCGCTTGATACAGAAGAATAATTCACACCCATGGTGATGGACAGATGGGTCGTATCGGCAAGCATGTTCAGCAATTTGCCATCCTGGACGTTGGCCATCAGGCTGGCAGGGATATTGGTAATGCAATTGCCGAAATTATCAGTAAACAGAATCTCTCCTTTAATGGTGTCACCCGAAAGCAGCGGTTCCTGGACCCGGAATTTAAGCGGGCTCAGGCAAGCCGGGCCAAAAGCTGAAGGAGTTGTCCCGGCGATCAATGAAAGTATGGCACGTTTATAGAATTCTTCGATGGAAAGTTGTCCTGCTATCCCGCCATCAAGTACTGAAGAATTCTCGACAAAATAGCACTGTGTCATAGGGTAGGCATCCAGAATCCTGGTTGACAACATATTATCCGGTGCCAGTACGAATTGATCCCCGGCATGGTATACCATTCTTCGGGAGGAGGCGCCCGGTTCGACTATGCCTGCAATGCAAGTTCCTTTCGGATAATCGGTCATTACCACCCACATCAGGTAGGAAGCCTGGAAAACGTCAAAGGGTTTTGTCTGGAAAAATTGAACCTGCATATCGGGCCGGGCCGACCTCACTGCTCCTAATATGCCAACAATCAGGTCGCTCCCGGGATCATTATCGGAAACGATGACCAGGGTTTTTATACCTGAAGTTTCTGAACTTGTGTCTGTTTTCTGGCATGATGATACTGAAAGTATCAAAAGTAATAGTACAATCTGGAAAATCCTGGCCCTCATGATATAATATTTTGCTAGCCTCGCTTTGGCCGCACCTGACAAAACTAAAGAAAAATAGTGAGCACTGAACCCAATTCTGGTTTTACTTTCGGCAGTGAAAATTTTCGGCAGTTTTAGCCAGGTACCTGGAAATAACTTTTTCAGCAGAAAAAAGAATCAACACACAGGAAAAGGATGCTCTTATTTCAGGCGGTATTTCCGGCGTAATCATACTATGAAATCCTCCTTTTTTTAAATGCGCCTTTATCAGTCCAAAAGACAAACCTGCCGGCATTGTAAAATCCTTAGCGGCAATAAACTGTACCTGCAAGAAAATAACGTTTACCTTTCACCCGGTTATACGTGACGATAAGTGTACCCTGCCGGGAGTTGAAAGAATAGTGCCTGATTGCATAAAATTAATTTTACCTTTGAAGCATAAAATATGCCAAAGAACGCTAAAGATGAAATCTTTTCGGGATTTGTTAAGGTTCGAAAATGTTTTTCAATGTGCTGATAATAAGATTTTTATCGCCTGTTTAACCTTGGAAGTCATGATTAGACAATTAGTGGAATAATCATCTAAAATGCTGATATCCAATGGATTAAGTCTATTTAATTTCACTTGATTTGCTGAATATCAAACATTTATCTCATTTTTTAATGGAGTGTTGGTGATAATAGATAAATGGAAATACTAGGGGTTGTTTTCTGCGGACTGGGGCTTTTTTTTATCGGGTTCAGGATGATCAGTCTCAACCTGCGCCAGCTTACCGGAAGCCAGTTCAGGCAGATGATTCAACGGGCAACCGGCACAAGGCTGCTTTCGGCCATAACTGGTTTTTTTTCGGGAATGGTCTCCCAAAGTGCCGTTGCTTCCGTGTTTATCACTACCGGGTTTTACAGCGCCGGCTTCCTGGGTTTCAGCCAAGCGCTTACTATTATCAACTGGGCTAATATAGGAACCTCCGTATTGATTTTTTTCGTGGTTTTCAACGTGAAACTGCTGATATTGTATTTTATAGGGCTGGTAGGGTTAGCCTATTTTTTTCAGTTCGACAAAACCAACCGCAAACAGGTATTATTGCAGTTTATGCTGGGTTTGGCGCTGTTGTTCCTGGGTGTTGTGTACATTAAAAACGGTGCCCAGCAGATGCAGACGTTGAGTTGGTTTAGGGATGCACTGCATATGTCGTCAGGTTCAATGATACTGCTCTTCATCGCAGGGATCATACTCACAGTGATCGCACAATCGGGGCCCACCGTTTCGGTGGTCGCACTCACCCTTTGTTCAGTAGGATTGCTGAACCTCTTCCAGTCGTTTGTGGTAGTACTGGGAACAGGACTGGGATCGGCAATTAATATACTTTTATTGTCGGCCCGGTCGAAAGGCTCGGCAAAACAACTCAGCATCTACCAGGGGATTTTTAAGACTACCGGTGCAATAGGCGTGGCCCTTTTAATTGTAATCGACCATTTCTGGTCAGGGGGTCATCAACCCTACAGTGAGTCTTTGCTTTCGGATAAACCCGCTCAGCAGGTTGCCTGGCTGTTTCTGATCATGCAACTGCTTCCTGCCATACTGCTTACCCTGCTGCAAAAGCCGGTAGGTATTTTTTTACAGCGGATTTCACCACCTGTACCGGCCGAAATAGTATCTCAGCCTGAATTTCTCTATGAACCAGCCCTGTGCGATACGGAAACAGCATTATACCTTGCCGGGAAGGAACAACTCCGGCTATTGCGGATACTTCCTGATTATCTTGTTCCGGTGAGTCCCGACCGCGAGCTGATTAAAGTTGCTGAATATCAGGTGCTTCATGATAGTTTTATAGCGGTCGAGAAGCAGGTAAGCCTCTATCTCGAAACACTGGCAAACAAACCGGGAACTTCTTCCACGCAGATGCAAATACTACGCGCACAGCATTTTTCGGCTTTATTGCGTGATCTCGAAAGCAACCTGGGAGAGTTCGTGGCTACATTTAATATTTCATTCGAAACCACAGCAGATCAGCCTATTGCCATCAACCTCACTGAATCATTGCGGCTTATCCTCGAAACGGCTGTCGACTTTTACGGAAATCCGGATGCCGCCGGTATGGATATTATGCTATCGCTGACCGCTGACAAAGGCAGCCTGCTACAAAAAACCAGGCAGGAATATTTTTTAAAAAATGTCTCTGATACTAGTGTTACCCGCCAGTCCATTTATACATTGTCCCTTCTTTTTGAACGTATCTGTTGGCTGCTGCGCTTAATGAGCGAGAACAAAATGCTTGGGACAAAATAAATGGTGCGTTACTGAATAATGTTTAGATTTACAAAACCGTCTCTTATAAATCTGCCTGCTATGAAAAAAAACATTTTTGCCTTGTCTGCTATAGTGGCTTTGCTTGTATTCTCTACCTGTGAAAAGGCTTCAACGTCCGGGGCGGATGACTCCTCGCCCGGAAACAGTAATTTTTATGTTCTTAACCTTAAGAAAGAAGCAACTCGCCCGGGGTTTACCCTGCTCAATGCCGAATCCTACCAGCAAACCACAGAATATACATGTGGACCGGCGGCTGCGCTATCCCTGCTCAGGTATTTCGGTAAGGATGGAGTTGAAATGACCATTGCCTCCGAAATGGGTACCAGTTCCACTACGGGTACTACGCCTGAGCAGATGACTTCCTGGCTCAGCACGCATGGCTTCCGGGCCTCCTGGCACGAAGGCGGAAACCTGGACACACTTCGCAACAACCTGAAAAACAAGATCCCCACCCTCGTGGAATGGAGCGACTGGGGCGGACACTGGGTACTGGCAGTGGGGTACGACACCCGAAATACCGAAACCACGACTGATGACGTTATTGTTTTTGCCGATCCTTACGACCGCCACGACGACAATATGGACGGGCTTACCTGGTTCAATGCCGAACGATTTTACTATATGTGGTACGATGCACTGCTTTTCGGGAAAGTGATGAAACGGATATATATCAGCGCAACCCCTGCCGGGAGTTGATGGAATGGTGCCTCAATGCACTAATTTTATTCCACTTTCAATTTCAGCAGAAGAATATTTTCCCCGTTTTCATAAACGTAATCCATGCTTTTGCAGCGGGCTTTAATGAGTCGTATTCCTATATCATCCCCAAATTCATTTTCGTCCAGGGGGTTCAGGGCAAGGCCGGCACTGCGGCATTCCAATTCGAGACTGCCGTCTTTCTCGGAATAGGACAGGCCCAGGCTGATGTTAGAATAATCGTTTTGAAGTATGAGAACTTCTTCTGCAATATGCAGCGCATAATCCGTGACTTTACGCGACAGCATGTGTTTTTCGCAAAAGATTTCCATCTCTGCCTGCAAGGCATATAAATCAAAGTCGGGGCTTGAGATATGATAATACATGCTCCTGATCCGGTGGATAAACGCTTTTGTTTTTTCCCTTTGGGGATTCTCAAATATCTGCTGCGGAGGTCCTTCCTCATAGATCACCCCCTCATCCATATAAAAGACCCGGTTCGAAATAGTGCGTGCGAATTCCATTTCGTGGGTCACAATGACCATCGTCATCCCTTCTTTCGAAAGACGGCGGATAACTGCCAGCACTTCGCTCACCATGGTGGGGTCTAGAGCGGAAGTAGGTTCATCAAAAAGCAGAATCTCCGGCTCCATAGACAGGCAGCGGGCAATAGCAACGCGCTGTTTCTGGCCGCCCGAAAGTTCATCAGGCAAACTGTGCGCCTTTTCTGCCAGCCCTACCAGTTTCAGGAGTTTGATTGCCTTACTGATTGCTTCCGGCTTTTTGATTCCCAGTAATTTCACGGGACCTATGATCAGGTTGTCGAGGACAGAGAGGTGTGCGTATAAATTAAAGGATTGAAACACCATACCCATTTTCTGGCGTATTTTCGGAACATTGGTGTTTTTGTCGAGCAGGGAAACATCATCAATAAAAATACTGCCGCCGGTAGGCGTTTCGAGCAGGTTCAGGCATCGCAGGAAGGTGCTTTTCCCTGTTCCCGAGGGACCGATAATGGAAACGACTTCGCCTTTTTTGATATCGACGCTCACATCTTTCAGGACGACAAGATCCCCAAAATGCTTGGAAAGATTTCTAACCTGTATCATTTGTTCACCTCCACTTCTCTGTTAGAGTTTTTTCTGCCGGGTTCCACCGAAATTTCAACATAATCCAGCGCCCTGGTAAGCAGGTAGGCGAGGAGCAGGTAAATGGCTGCTGCCATGATGAGCGGGAAAAAGGCATCGAAAGTCCGGCTGCGTATGATGTCACCTGCCTTTGTCAAATCCTGCACAGCTATATAACCTACGATAGAAGTCATTTTAACCAGCGAAATAAACTCGCCTTTATACACTGGCAATACGCGGCGCAAGGCCTGTGGGGAAATGATATGTATAAAAGTCTGAACCTTTGTAAATCCCCCAGCTATCCCGGCTTCTTTCTGCCCCGGGTCTATACTTTCGATGGAACTCCTGAACATTTCGGAAACGTAAGCCCCGAAATTGAGTCCAAAGGCAAACACGGCTACCACCACCGGGTTGATGTTTACCGAGGCAAAAACTACATAATAGATGATCATCAGGAGCACAAGTACCGGGGTTCCCCGTAAAAGAGAGATGTAAAGCCGGGCAAACCCGGGAAGAAATTTCTTTTTCGACATTCTCAGGAAACAGATCAGGCCTCCCAACAGGGTGCCAAACAAGGCCGAAAAGATAGAAATCAGTATAGTAATGAACAAACCATTGAGTATCAGCAGGTATCTCTTTTCGCGCATGATATTGTTATACATGCTGTCGGCTGTCTTTTTCCAGAAAGTGACTTTTTCGGCTGCAACCACCGTATTGTCCTGGTTCCCTGTTTGAGTCTTCGGGGCAATGATGACCGCTTTCAGTTCCGCATAAGGATCCGAGAAATTAATCATCTTAGCCCGTTCGCGGCTGATAGCAATTCCATCAGCAATCAGGTCGACTTTGCCGGCTGCAAGTGATGCCAGCAGTGATGAAAAATTCATGGAAATGATTTCCAGGTTAAACTTATTCCGTTCAGCAAACCTGCGTATGAGTTCGATATCGAATCCCACATACTCCCCGTTGATGACCGAAACATACGGCAGATCCTCGACAGATACACCAAGAATAAGCTTTTTACCCGATTTCGGGATAGGGATAAGAGGCATCACTGCTTTTTCGGCATCTCCTTTGAACCAGCGGTTTTGCAAGCTGTCGTAAATGCCGTTCTGTTTTATTTCTTTCAGGTAAGCGTTGAACTCATCCCTGAGACCCGGGTTGTTTTTGTTAAATCCAACTCCCAGCTGCATACTTTTACTATCTTCTCTGAGTAAACCCCATCCGGGATTGTGCTTCAGGATAATACCCGCAGAAATTAAATCAAACATGGCCGCATCTATCTTGCCCCCTATCATAGAGGCTATGAGGTCAGTCGTGTTTTCAAAACGTAGTATCTGCGCTTTTGGATAGGTTTCCTGGATATAGGGGTCAAAAACAGTGCCCGAAAGCACGCCGATCTTTATGCCGGCTAAATCCTCTGGTATGGCAGGTGTAACCACCTCATCCGGCTCAATATTTTTTTTATCGGCTATAACCGAAACCCCGGATTCAAAATAAGGATCCGAAAAATCAATCTTCTTCTTTCGTTCATCCGTGATCATCATCGAAGCCGTGATGAGATCGATCTTCCTGGTCGAAAGGGAAGCGATAAGGCTACCAAAAGGCATATCGACGGGTACAAATTCCTTTCCGACAGAAGCTGCAAAACGGGTAGAAAGCTCAATATCAAAGCCAACTAGTTTCCCGTCACGCATTACAGTAAAAGGCATGCCCAAATCGCCGACCACCCCGGCACGGAGAACCCCGTTCGCCTTGGTGCTGTTGATTATGGGCATGGATGCCTGATCTTTGTTCATCCAGCGATCTACCATATCATCGTAAACGCCGTTCGATTTGATCTCTTTTAAAAACGAATTAAACTGATCGCGCAGTTTAGCGCTTTCCTTATTAAAACCGGCGGCTATGGGTACCTTGAAAATATCCTTCGCCACAATCCCAAGTTGGGCATTGTTTTTAAAGACCTCTTTTAAGGAGATATGGTCATAAAACCCTACATCCACCTTCCCCGAATTCAATGCATTAAGCATATCGCTGATATTCTGGTACTCCAGGATTTGAGCCTGGGGGTAAGTCTTTGTGGCATACGCATCATGAATGGAACCCAGCAGGACGCCTATTCGTTTGTTTTTAATATCATCAATGGTTCTGAGTTTATCGCTTTCTGCCTTTGGTGTGCAGGGTCAACGCATTTAAATTTTAAGTATTTTCAATAAGAAGTTGTTATCC
>JBAXXB010000127.1:0-11549 GCA_037128115.1 Bacteroidota bacterium | reverse complement strand
TGTCGGGCCGTGTAATACCATTGGCAACGTCAATGGCAAACTCGCGGCAACTGTTGTACCCACAGGCTTTACATCCTAAGTTCTCAATATTGTTGCTCTTCTCAATGATCTTCAATACCTCCTCTACTTTTTCCTCCTGAGGTTCCGGCAAGCGTTGATCGTTAGCCGCGAAATCCCGTTTAAGGCTTAAGTGACTGTATTGCTTCAGATCATTGTTCCAGCGGGCCATATTGAAGTCTTTGAGTCTCTTCGACGTATAGGCCGTAACCGATGATTGCCTGTTGTATTTTTTTCCTCCGGGTTTCATTCCCGGACCCATCATGCATCCCTGGCAGTAAAACAGGTTAAAATGTTTACTGATATAGTCTATTCCAAGTTCGAACTGTTTGATGGCTGCCAGGATTTCATCTTTGTTTTCGGCTGTAACTATACTGCCTGTGAGTAAATCCTGGTTGAGTCCGGAAGCCTGAATAATTCCGGTGCTCACCGGGTATAGTGATCCTTTATACCCGCGTGGTTCGTTGAAATCCGAAAATTCAATATTGCTTTCTTTGATGCCATTCTGTTCGAACATTTCCCGAAGTTCGGCAAAAGTAAGTACTTCGTCCACTTTTGAATCACCATCAAACCTGTCGGCTTCTTCTTTAGCGCCAATGCAGGGACCTATAAATACTACCTTGATGTCCTTGCCATATTTCTCCCTGACCACCTTGGCATTGGCTATCATAGGATTGACGATAGGGGCCAGGTTATCAATGAGTTGTGGAAAGTATTTTTCAACCAGGGAAACTATTGGTGGGCAATTGGCCAAAATGTAATATTTTCCTAAAAAATTGGATATTAACTCATTATATTCTTTTGCAACCAGGTCAACACCAAAGGCAACATCGTGTACATAGTCGAAACCCATTTCGAGCAGCATTTTTACGAATTTCCGATAATCAGTAATATCATCGAACTCTGCTGAAATACTGGGATCGACCAGGGCTACAATTTTGAATTCCGACTGAATTAACCGGTTCACAGAAGGTTTAGAGTCATAGTATTTGATGGCCCCGGGATTACAAACTTCCAGGCAACTTCCACACCCTATGCATTTTTCTGGTTGGATATACGGTATATCGCCTGAAGGGCGGAGTTCAATAGCCTTTACCGGGCATGTCCTCACGCACGCATAGCAAACCTTACATTTCTCTTCATCTATAAAAACCAGCGGAGCCTGCATCGTTGTAATAATTATTATTATCGTTGTAATTTATTCGGAATCAATTATGTATATTTTTTTTCCTTTAAGTATTTGTTAGCCGATAGTACCAGTTCTTTCCAGGGAGGAAATTTAGCAAAGGTTAACGTTCTATGGATACAAAAAATGCATCAAGCAAAGCAATAACACTGTCTTCGTCCTGCCTTTCGATCAGCTTCCCGTCGAGTTTCAGGGATGGACCCACAGCACATTGACCAAAGCAACGTTCGCCATGGAAACGTACTTCATTCAGGAGGTTCCTGTCGCGGAGATAATCGTTGACGATTTTCACCAATTGTTTGTTTCCCCTGGCAAAGCAGGAACTGCCTAAGCAAATAACTACCTCTTTTTTTTGGGTCTCCATGGTCAGCATTCTTGTATTAAATGAATCAGAAAAAAAAATGTCTTATTCCGAAAACAAATATAGATAATAATGGATATCAAAATGAATTGTTAAGAGAATAACATTGTTATTATTTTCACAATAATAGCATTTAATAAGATTCAATACATTATTTTTGTAGTCAGTTATATGGTGGATAAATTTTGATTAGCCTATGCAAGCCTCAATCGACGAAATTTTAAGCAGGTATAAGTCGGGTTCGCGCGAATCGCTGTTACCGTTGCTACAGGACATACAAATTGAATACGGGTACCTGAATGAAGAAGCTATTCTGAAAGTTGGACAGCATATAAAACTTCCATCCAGCAAAGTATATGGCATTGCCACTTTTTACGATCAGTTCAGGTTTGTACAGAAAGGTAAATTCCATATTAAGGTTTGCAGGGGAACGTCGTGCCATATGCATGGTTCTTCAGGTATTTTAAGAGAAGTAGAAAGGTTATTGAACATAAAAGAAGGTCAGACTACCCGCGATGGTCGTTTCAGCCTCGAAGCAGTGAGTTGCATGGGCGCATGCGGATCGGCTCCCTTAATGAATGTGAATGGCGAGTTCAAAACCGTTTTAACCATTCTTAAGGTAGCGCAGACGATCGAATTCTACAAAAGTGCTATATAATTCCGGTGCTGTTCTATGGATGAGAAACAATTTTTAATTGAGAAAGTACTGGCTTCAAAAGCCGACCTTAAGCAAAAGGAAGTATCTGATATTCTTGCACATATCAGGCACGACACAGTAAATATGCCCGTTGTATTTATTGGCTCAGGTACTTGCGGGAAAGTTGCCGGGGCCGACGAAACCTATACGGCTATTAATAAGTACCTGGAAGAAAAAAACATAGTTGCTGAAGTTGTCCAGGTGGGTTGTATAGGGCTTTGTTCGTATGAACCTATTGTTGATATTCAGTTACCTGGCAAGGCCAGAATTTCGTTCCGCAATATTACCCAGGAATTTGTCGAACCCTTATTCGATGATATCTTTAACAGTGAAGTGCCTTACGAGCAGGTGATTGGGCAGTTTAACTCCGCGAGGCACAATCAATGGGACAATGTTCCTTTAATCAGTGATCTGCCGTTTTTCAAATTACAGCATAGGATTGTGCTCGCCAGCTGTGGTATCGGCAATCCCGATTCCTTACCCGATTACTTAGCCAGGGGTGGATACCAGACTTTTCTCAAGTGCATCCGTAATTATACAGGCGAAAAAATGTGTGCCATTGTTGACCAGAGTGGTTTGCGTGGTAGGGGAGGAGGTGGTTTCCCGACTGGGCAGAAATGGATGATGGCCCATAATTCGGTTAGTGATCAGAAGTACCTGATTTGCAATGCTGCTGAAAGCGACCCCGGAGCATTTATGGACAGGGCAATCATTGAAGGTGACCCGCATCTATTACTCGAGGGAATTGCAATTGCAGCCTATGCTGTTGGAGCTACCAAAGCATACATCTATGTAATGGATGAATACAGCCAGGCTTTCCTGATGCTGAACCAGGCATTGAACCAGCTAAAGGATTATGGCTTTATAGGTTACAATATCTTTGACAGTGGGGTTGATTTGAAAATAACCCTGGTCAGGGGGCCAGGCGCTTTTGTATGTGGAGAGGAGACTGCTTTGATTAACAGCATCGAAGGGAAACGCGGAATGCCGCGACCTAAACCGCCTTTCCCTGCAATTGAAGGACTTTTTGGTAAGCCGACTGTAATTAATAATGTTGAAACCTTAGCAAATATCCCTTTTATCCTTAGGTATGGTCCCCTTCGTTTTAACGAGATCGGGGTTCCCGAAGCGCGTGGAACCAAGGTTTTCGCTATCTCCGGAAAGGCCATGATAAGCGGCCTGGTTGAAGTTCCCATGGGAACCCGTATCAGGGATATCATTTTTAAAATAGCCGGTGGTATAAAAGAAGGCAAGGATTTTAAAGCTGTTCAGATCGGTGGACCTTCAGGTAGTTGCCTTCCTGAATCACAACTTGACCTGACTGTAGGTTATGAATCTTTGTGGAATGAAGGCGCGATAATTGGTTCCGGTGGTATGATCGTCATGGACGAGGATACCTGCATGGTCGACATAGCCAAGTTTTTCATGAATTTTCTTCAGAAGGAAAGTTGTGGAAAATGCATACCATGTCGTGAAGGGACCCGACGTATACACGAAATTCTTGAAAATATTACACGAAGACCAAGCGGGGAATCCGGATTTGAGGTTCTCGAAAGATTTAAAGGAATTATGCAACTCGCCGATCTTTCGGAAGTTATCAGAGATACTTCATTGTGCGGCCTGGGACAAACTGCGCCGAACCCACTCATGAGTGCCATGAAATGGTTTCGGGAAGAATTCGAGGAACATGTCTTCGACCGTAAATGCAGGGCCGGGGTTTGTAAAGAATTACGCTTGTTTTACATTGATGTGGATAAATGCATAGGATGCGTTGCCTGCCTGCGCAAATGCCCCGTGAATGCCATAGTCGGTCAGCCCAGGCAACCACATTTTATCATAGAAGAGAAATGCATTGGCTGTGGGATTTGCTTCGAAGTATGCAAATTTGTGGCTGTAAAGTTGAAATAACAAACTGTGAATGGAAGGTATAAACCGGAAGAATTGTTCCCGCCTTTGAAGTAAGTGAAACCGTTCGGTTTGAAGTAAAAAAAACGCTTATGTTATTCGATATTGAAGTAAACGGAAAAATCATCAAAGCCAAGCGTGGCGATACCTTGCTGATGGCCCTGGAGCGAAATGGGATTAAAGTGCCCACACTTTGCCATATTAAGGGCTTGTTGCCATCGGGTGCATGCCGAATGTGCGTGGTTGAAGTGGAGGGCAGGCCGGGACTTATCCCTGCATGTTCTCATCCTGTGGAAGAATGGATGAGAGTCCGTACTCATTCGCCCAGGGTTATAAAAGCCCGCAAAACCAATACCGAATTATTGCTGAGCAACCATCCTGACGATTGCCTCTATTGTGAACGCAATGGAAACTGTGAATTACAGAAATTTGCAGAGGATTTGAATGTACGTGAACGGCGCTTTTACGGCAAAAAAAACAAATATAAAACTGACCCTTCGAGTGCAAGTCTTTTACGCGATCCAGCGAAATGTATCTTATGCGGACGCTGTATCAGAGTTTGCGAGGAAATCCAAAAAATAACAGCCCTGGATTTTATAGGGCGCGGGAATAAGACCCAGGTCGGACCCGCATTCAACAAAGGTATGAACCTTTCGAGCTGCATCAATTGCGGACAATGCGTAATGGTATGCCCGACTGGTGCCCTGGCGGAGAAACAGTACCCGGCAAAACTTCAGGATGCATTGCATAACCCGGCTGTCAAGACAGTTATCCAATGTTCACCTACTCTTTCGGTAACCCTGGCCGAAGAATTTGGACTGAGAGCCGGTAAAGATATTGAGGGTATTATGTATGCCGCTTTGCGCAAACTGGGATTCGATTACGTTTTCGATACTTCATTTGCTGCTGATTTGCTCATAACCGAGCAGGCCAACGAATTGTACCGGCATCTTAAAGAAGGTACAGGCCTTCCTATGTTTTCGAGTTGCTGCCCTGCCTGGATAAAATATGCAGAGCAAACATACCCTGATCTGCTTGGTAATGTTTCAGCTTGCAAATCGCCGCAACAGATGCTTGGTGCCCTGATAACCAATCACTTTGCTCCGCAGGCAAACTTGTCAATCGACGATATTTATTCTGTTTCGGCCATGCCATGTATCGCAAAAAAGTTTGAATCGCAGCGGGAGCAGATGACACACAAAGGTATTACGGATGTGGATCTGGTGCTTACAACACGTGAACTGGCACGCTTAATCCGGTTAAATGGAATTGATATTGAGCAGGTTGAACCCGAACTTTCCGACCAGCCCTATCAATCGAGAAGTTCTGCAGGGAAAATGCTTGCCGTAAGCGGGGGATTAACCGAAGCAATGATTCGGACTCTTCATTATGTAATTACCGGAAAAGAGACTACCCTTCTAAAAATACAGGAGCTCAGGACCGGTAAAGGGCGAAAAGAGTATTTTATTAAAATCGGGGAATTTAAACTTGGTTTCGCCGTCATTAACGGAATAGGGAATGTTGACTCTCTGATTTCAGAAATCAGGAAAGGTCGTAAAGATATACACTACATTGAAGTAATGGCTTGCGAAGGGGGTTGCGTTGGCGGAGGAGGTCAGCCGATTCATCCCGAAAACGACAATGTCAAGGCAAGGGCAAAGTCGATATATGAGCTGGATGATAAAGAATCAAACCGTTTCGCTCACCTGAATGCATCGCTGCTTTCGGTTTATGATTCGTTTTTGCAAAAACCGGGCAGTGAAATAAGCCGGACTCATTTGTACACAACTTACGAAGAACGGGAAGTGATGAAATAAATAAGACAGGCTTTAAAATTTTACCAATAAACCCTGGATGGGAAATGCTAAAATCTTGAAAATTTGACATCTAAGCTTTTACAAAACTAATTAATGTTATGAATCCCGGACTTACATCTTCGTCAAATTCTGAAACAGACAAAAAACTAGTCTTTACTGTCAAGGAGAGATGCAGGGTTTGTTATACCTGTGTCAGGGAGTGCCCGGCAAAAGCAATTCGCATTACGGGGGGACAGGCTGAAGTGATAACTGCCAGGTGTATAGCCTGCGGAAATTGCATTAAGGTGTGCAGTCAGAATGCCAAGGTCTTTTATAAGGAGATTGACCAGGTTAAACGGATGATTGCGACATACCCTAAAGTCATTGCCCTTGTTGCACCAAGTTTCCCGGCCGAATTTTATGATTTCGATGACCATAAAACGCTGGTAGGCATCATTAAATCATTCGGATTCAGCCATGTAACCGAGGTTTCCTTTGGGGCAGACCTGATAGCCCGTTATTATAAGGAACAACTGAACCTCGAACTACCGGCGATATCTTCCGACTGCCCTGCAATTGTCGCTTATATCGAACGGTATGAACCTGACCTGACTAATAAACTTGCCACTGTTGTGTCACCAATGGTAGCTATGGCAAGAGTTGTACGCAAACATTATGGCGATGATGCCAAACTGGTTTTTATAGGTCCTTGCCTGGCAAAAAAATCCGAGTCTGATGAGATTGATGCAGCCCTGACATTCCGTGAGTTACGCGAAATGATGGAGACTGAAAGGATAAACCCTTCGAAGATTACTCCGGTAGAATTTGATAAACCATTAGGCGGACGCGGCGCTATTTTTCCACTAAGCCATGGGTTACTTAATACCATGGAAGTGAACGAAGATATACTGAGTGAAAATGTACTGGTTGCCGGGGGAAGAGCAAATTTCCAGGATGCTTTGCGTGAATTTGAACAGGGTAATCTTGAGGGTCACCACCTGCACCTTTTATGTTGTGAAGGCTGTATACTGGGTCCCGGTATGTCGCCCTATCCGAATACGTCGCCTACCAGCATGCGTTTTGCAAAAAAAGCCAGGATCATAGGTTATGCAAACCGTAAAATGGCCATGCTCGATAAAGAAGAATGGCAGGCATACCTGGATGAGTATTCGAAACTTGATTTTTCACGAAAGTTTCAACCGCGTGACATGAGATCGTTGCGGCCGCCTGAAGAACAGATTAAGGAAGTCCTTTACCAAATGGGAAAATACAGCCAGCAGGATCACCTGAATTGCGGGGCCTGTGGATATGATTCCTGCGAAGAGCATGCCATCGCCATCATTAACGGGCTGGCTGAAACCGAGATGTGCCTTCCTTATTCTATTGAAAAACTCCATAAATACATTCGGGAACTGAATATTTCGAAAGAGAAATTAGCACACGTACAGGAAGCCTTGCGCCATTCGGAAAAACTGGCAGGAATGGGACAGCTATCAGCCGGTATTGCTCATGAACTGAATAATCCACTGGGAGTAATTACCATGTATAGTAACATACTCAGGGAGGAGCTGGCAGCGGATAGTCCCATGTTACAGGATATTGATCTCATAGTTGAACAAGCAGACCGTTGCCGGAAAATTGTAGGTGGACTTCTTAATTTTGCGCGCAAAAACCAGGTCGATCTGAGTGAATCGGACGTGGTAAAACTCGCCAGGCATAGTATTGATTCTGTGATTATTCCGGAGGGAGTGCATATCCGGCTCAACTCAAAAGTCTCAGATCCTATCGCCATGCTTGATTATGACCAGATGACGCAGGTATTTACCAACCTGCTCAAGAATGCCATTGAGGCTATGCCGGAACTGGGTGAAATTGTTTTTGATTTATCTGATTCAAACGAGCAGCTTACCATGAGTATTACAGATTCGGGTACGGGTATTCAGCCTGAAAATATGGATAAGCTTTTCACGCCATTCTTTACTACCAAAGGAATCGGGAAGGGCACAGGCCTGGGATTGCCTATAATTTATGGAATTGTAAAGATGCATAAGGGAGATGTCAAGGTGACATCAAATATTAATCCTGCTTCGGGACCTACAGGAACTACATTTACCATAGTCTTGCCTAGGAAAAGGTTGGTATAGGTACTTGTAAAGCAAAAATTTAAGCGTATTAATGGAATGGAAATGGTTGATAGAGCGAAAAAGCCAGAGGGACTGAAAGAAACTTGTAACCCGGGAAAGACACAAAGCACTGAAAATCAAAATATAGTTTCAGAAAATAATTATAAATCCGCATGAAAAAGAAAATACTGATTGTTGACGACGATATGGATTACCTGTTCCAGATGCGTATGAAAGTGGAACAAATGGGTTTCGAAACCATTACTGCTGAAAGCCAGGCAGAAGCTGAGAAAGTGATACTGGAAATCAAACCTGATCTATGTATTCTCGACCTGATGATGGAAAGTGACGACAGCGGCTTCATCCTGAGTTACAAAATCAAGCGGAAATACCCTGATGTGCCTGTAATAATTGCCACGGCAGTAACTGCGGAAACGGGTATGACTTTCGACGTTCATGCTGATGAAAATACACAATGGATAAATGCTGATTTGTTTCTCGACAAAGGCATACGTTTCGACCAACTGCAGCGTGAAATAAAAAAACTCCTGAAACTCTAAACCATGGCAACTTTTAAAATTCTGATAATTGACGATGAACCCGGAATTCGGGAGGGGGTTAAACGTATACTGCAAAACTTCAAAGTTGATTATCCATTTATGGATGAGCAAATTGATTTTCAAGTACTTGAAGCCGGAACAGGTAAGTCGGGAATTGAAATTATTGATAACGAGCAACCGGAGATACTGCTACTTGATAATAAATTGCCTGACATACAAGGTGTGGAGGTACTCGAATATGTCAAGAATAAGCATTATGATATAATCGTAGTAATGATAACTTCGTATGCTTCGCTCGAACTGGCCGTAAAAGCCACAAGGGACGGAGCTTATGATTTTATACCTAAACCTTTTACACCACAGGAGATAAGAGCTTCGGTCGAGAATATCACAAAGCAGATTTTCCTGAAACGGATGACGCAAACCCTGAACAAGACGGGTAAACAGATACGGTTCCAGTTTCTTTCGGTATTATCACATGAACTTAAGGCTCCACTCAATGCCATTGATGGTTACCTGAAAATGATAAAGGACCGGCAGTTTGGCAATAATATAGATGCTTACGACGATATGCTTGACCGATCCATGGAACGCATCAAGGGTATGCGCCAGCTTATTCTCGACCTGCTGGACCTTACTAAAATAGAAACAGGAAAACCTACGCAAAAACTGGAATTGGTCAATATCCGCAAGATCGTACAAATGTCGATCGACACCATCCGCCCGTATGCCATACAGAAAGACGTTGATCTATACATCAATTCGCGTGAAAATATTGAAATGAAAGCGGATCCCGGTGAGATGGAGATTATTATGAACAACCTCATTTCGAACGCGGTGAAATACAATAAAACTGGTGGGCGTGTGGATGTTTTCTTTGAAAAAAAGCAAGACAGTGTAAAAATCACAGTTTCAGATACAGGAATAGGGCTAAAAAAAGAAGATAAAGAGAAAATATTTGATGATTTCGTTCGGATTAAAAGTAGCCAGACCCGAGAGGTAACAGGCAGTGGATTAGGGTTATCCATAGTAAAAAAGATTGTGGATATGTACAAAGGAAGTATTGAAGTACAAAGTGAACCCGATCAGGGAACCTCTTTTATTATAACTTTGACGGAACCTGATGTATAGAAAACAATTAAACCAGTTCATTAATTAAATAAAGAGATCGTAAAATGGCAACAAAAAAACTACCGGATAAGACCGTGGAGCGCCTGAGTCAATACAGGCGCACCTTGCTGATTGCAAATTCGTCAGGGAAACACCACGTGTTTTCACATGAACTGGCTGCTATGCTTCATATTACGTCAGTTCAGGTGAGGCGTGATATCATGCTTATCGGCTATTCGGGTACGCTACGCCAGGGATATGATGTAAAAGAACTTATTGAAATTATAGGAAAGATTATAGATAGTAAGGACGGCCAGAAAGTGGCTGTGATCGGAATAGGGAACCTGGGTCGTGCCATTATAGGTTATTTTAGTGGCAAACGCACCAAACTTACGGTAGTAGCCGGTTTCGACGTGAATCCGGATAAAGTGGACCGCGTATATGCCGGTGTATGGTGCTATCCATTTGACAAACTTACCGAGATAATAAAAAAGGAAAACATTACCATTGCGGTGCTAACAGTGCCTGCGGCAGATGCCGCAAATGTTGCCGACCTGTTGGTTATGGCTGGAATTAAAGGTATCCTGAACTTTACGCCAAAGCCCATCAATGTGCCTTCAAACGTCTACCTCGAGGAATATGATATCATTACCTCCTTGGAAAAGCTTGCCTATTTTGTAAAAAAAGTTTAACAATTTCCTGTCATACACCTACGGATTCAATTCGTTTGTTTCATGGCATATGGTTACTAAAAGGATGCAGCCGGTTGTTCAGCCAGTACTATGAGGATTTTTCACGATTTTGACCAGCTTTTCCCTATTCCAAATCCTGTGATCACAACAGGGAGTTTCGATGGTGTGCATGTGGGTCATAAAGCCATTATTAACCGCATCAATAAGAGCGCACGTGAAATTCAGGGTGAAAGTGTTCTGATTACTTTTCATCCCCATCCCCGTAAAGTTTTGTTTCCGGAAACGGCCGGTAAAGACCTCTTCCTGATCAATTCGCAACGGGAAAAAATAGAACTACTGCGTAAAGCCGGGCTTCAAAATCTGATTATCGTAACTTTTACACCCGAGTTTGCGCATATTTCGTCCATCGATTTTATCCGTAATATATTGGTAACCAAGTTACATGCCAAAAAAATAGTAATTGGTTTTAACCACCAGTTCGGGTACAACCGGGAAGGAAACTTTGACTTTTTACGTGAATTGGGGACTTATTACAATTTTGATGTTGAGGAAATTCCGGAACAAGATATCCACAACGAGACGGTGAGTTCCACGCTGATCCGGAAATCATTGCAGGAAGGCCGTATTCAGAGGGCAAACGCATACCTGGATCACCATTATATGATTATGGGTAAACTGTCGGAAGGAAACCAGGAACTGAAAGTGAGAAATATTAACACACTCAACCTGGCCGTGGAAGAAGAATGTAAACTGGTTCCTCCCGATGGCGTATATGCGGTAAGAATTGAAGTAGGGCAGAGCTCGACTAAAGGTATACTTAACATAAAAAACAGCCGTTATGGTGAAGACCGATGCAAGGAAGAACTTGAAATTGAGCTGTTTCCATGCAATTCGGAGGCTGACCTTTCGGGGAAAGATGCAACTGTGTATTTTGCAAAACAAATCCGGCAGGAACTGGAATTCGAAGGAGCGGATGAACTGAAACAACAGCTTGAACAGGATAAGTCGTTGGTTGAAGAAATGATTTATTGAAAAGGACAACCATACTCATAGGTTTGTTTT
>JBAXXB010000126.1:0-11551 GCA_037128115.1 Bacteroidota bacterium | reverse complement strand
ACTACAAATGCCACGACCTCTCCCCCTTTTTCTATGATCTTCACAAACCGCGGATCGATGATCGGCAGGTAACGTGAGGCAAGTTCCTGTATCTCGGTATCCGACATGGGGACAAAGCCGTATAAATGATCATAGGTCTTGTTAACCAGCTGGAGAACAGGAATAATGTATGGCTTTAATTCCCGGCGCGAAGTAAATTCAACTAGGGTTGTACTGTTACTGAAATTGGATCGCTGCTGAATACGGTAATACAATTCGGGTAAGGCCAGGTTAACCGGGAACTTATAAGTCATGCAATCTACTTCCTTACCAAAGCCTTCTTTTTCAAGCAAACGGATAATATAAGGCGGGTTGCAGGCCGAATCGATCAATGGCAGATGCTCAAAGCCTTCGATAAGCAAACCCTGTATATCCTTATCCGAAAACCCATAGGGCCCAACCATCAGGGCTTTTCCTTTTTTCATAGCCCATTGCTGAACGTAATTGAAGAGACTATGCGCTACTTCCTGATTATCAATAGAATCGAAATAACCAAAGCGGGCTGTATTTTCGTTGCGCAACGTATTGTACTGGTTATGAATAATACCCATGATCCGTCCAACAGGTTTTTTATCCAGCAGCGCCAGCAGCATAATGGTATCACACGAATCGAACTGGTGATTCTTCTTAGGATTGAAGAAACTACGGTCGTCAGCATAAATTGTAGGCATCCAGTTGGAGTGATCTTTATGCAGTTTCGCCGGCAAATGAATAAATGTACGTAAATGCTTGCGTGAGGTTATTTCAATAATTTCTATTTCCATGACATTGCGTTTATCGCCAAAAGTTATGCGCAATATTACTGAATTTATATCAATTAGCTTGCTTTGCGCATTTACTCTTTTAATAAAATTCAAATTTTACAGTTATAATCATTTGTTAACTAGTGGTTTGTTATATTTCTAATGAGCCTTTCAAAACAACTTTCCATTGTTTTCGTTAATAAGTTTACTTTTGTGACACAAATATATATAGATAACTACATGAACATTCAATATGTCGGAGAACACCTTGCAGCCGGGTACCTAGGCCGTATCTCGATCTGGCTCAGCTTTTTAACACTCATCATTTCGGCTGTTTTATTTGTTGTTTCCTTACGGAAAAACGAAAAACAAGCATTGCTGGGTAAACTGGCCGGCACTTTTTTCTGGTTTCATTTTGTTTCCTTGACAGCTGCTATTGCTGCCCTGTATTACCTTATAGGCAACCATTGTTTCGAATATTCCTACGTATGGCAATACTCATCGGTTGAGATGCCGGTAAAATTCATGATTTCCTGTTTCTGGGCAGGGCAGGAAGGCTCCTACCTGGTTTGGGCTTTCTGGCAGGCACTCATTGGCCTGTTACTGCTCCGTACCGCGAAAGAATGGAAAGCCTGGGTAATGCCTGTTTTCGCCACCGGGCAGTTTTTCCTTATTTCGATGGTACTGGGACTGGAGATCGGGGGATTCACTATTGGTGGAAGTCCTTTCGAATTGCTGAGAAATATGCCCCAGAACGTGGGTGAAGAGCTCTTTAAAAGCGCAAATTACCTGAGCATGCTTACCGATGGCAACGGGCTGAATCCTTTGCTTGAAAACATTTGGATGATCATACACCCGCCTTCACTTTTCCTGGGATATGCTGTTGCCCTGGTGCCCTTCAGCTATGCCGTTGCCTCACTCTGGCGTAAGGAATACCATTCCTGGATTAAACCATCTATTCCCTGGACTTTAGCAGGTATACTTGCCCTGGGCAACGGTATCATCCTGGGTGGTCGCTGGGCTTACGAATCACTTACTTTCGGCGGCTTCTGGGCCTGGGATCCGGTTGAAAACGCCTCCCTGGTTCCATGGCTTCTCCTGATTGCCAGCCTGCATACCATGATCATCGCGGCAAAGCGTTTCAATACTTATGCCACTACCTACTTCTTTACCTTCCTGGGATGGTTTTTCGTGATGTATGCCACCTACCTGACCCGCAGCGGTGTGCTGGGTGAAACCTCGGTACATTCCTTTGGAGCCAACGTTTTATCCACCCAAATGGTAGTTTTTAATGTACTATTCCTGGTACTTCCAATCATATTGTTATTACTCCGGAAAAAAGATTTTCCTAAAAAAGAAAGCGATGAAGTCATGACACGTGAATTCTGGATGCTGATCGGTGCAATTGTAGCCCTTCTTTCCGCTTTCCAGGTCATTGCTACTACTTCCATTCCTGTATTTAACAAGCTGTTCGGTACGCAGATAGCACCTCCTATAGACAACGTTGCGTTTTACAATACCTGGCAATTACCGTTTGCCGTTGTGATAGCCTTAGGTATCGCCATTAGCCAGTATCTCTGGTATGGCCCTAATGATATGAAGGTATTCCTGAGGAAGATACTAGTTGCCGCAGGAATTGCCTCCATACTGACTATTTTAATAGCATTGGGCGATAATATATCAGGTGTTGGCCGCTTCGTGCTGCTGTTCAGCATTGTGTTAGCATCAGTTGTCTCATTCGATTTTGTGATTCGCTATATTAAAAAAACCACGAATATAGGTGCTGCATTCACGCATATCGGGTTTACACTCTTTTTACTGGGCGTTGTGCTCGCATTCAGCAACTCGCAGGTCATCTCCGGCCACGCAAGTGTACCAGGCAAAGAAGCTGAAAACCAGGACAATATTGTTTTAATAAAGGGAATCGGGCAACCTATGGGAAGATACATGGTAACCTATTCCGATGCAACCGTTAAAGGAAGGGAGACCTTTTATAAGGTTGATTTCGTTAAAATGACCGATGCAGGAACTGGGAAAGTTGATTTCTCGGTATATCCTTCGTTAAACGTCAACATGCGGATGGGGAATGTTTACAACCCGGATACAAAACATTTTCTCACTAAGGACATCTATACCTTCCTCAGTTTTGCACAGCAAAACAATGGCCCTACCGATGCCGACGGCTACAGTAAGACCGCGGAGCAGGCCATGAACCTTCACGATACCATCATGGTCGCCCGCAGTTTTATCATCCTGGACGACATCAAAACCAACATGGTGAACGATGATCCGAACAATGCCAGTATTGCAGCCCGTTTCAGTGTCATAAGCATGAAAGAGGGTAAGTTGGAAACTGAAACCAAATATGAGATTGTAAAAGGAGAACTGAAGAGGACTGATGGTGTTATTGCACCTCTCAATCTTAAACTACGTTTCGAAGGGGTAGCGAGTGAATCCAAAGCCATTCATGTTGGAATTTATGAAAAACAGCAGGACTATATCGTAATGAAAGCCATCATTTTTCCATACATAGGGCTGTTATGGTTCGGGATTGTTGTGTTGTTCAGCGGCTTAACCTATTCAATCATGCGCCGGACCATGCGTAAAAAGATGGAACCGGCTGAAAAACAATAAGCCAGCAGGCTTATACACGGTTTAAAAAGTCAGTACAATGCAAACCCCCATCAGGAATATCGGATTTGCCGGCGCGGGAAACCTGGCCTGGCATCTTGCCGGTGGACTGAAGCAGCGTGGTTTCAGCATATCGGGTATCTGCAGCCGTGAAATAAGCCATGCGAGGGCCCTTGCTGCAAGCTGTGATTCATTGGTATATACGGAACTACCCGGCTTGTGCGAAAACTCCGACCTGATCATTATCGCGGTCCCCGACAATGTTATTGAGCAAGTGGCACTGGGTGTAGGTTCCTTTAACGGGATGGTTGTTCATACGGCAGGCTCTGTTCCAATGCAGGTATTGGATGGCATTTTCGATAATTTCGGTGTGTTCTATCCTTTGCAGACCTTCTCGAAAGAGATCCCTGCCGACCTGGCGGAAGTCCCTTTCTTCCTCGAGGCCTCATCACCTGAGGTCGTGCTGTCGCTCAGGCAACTGGCATCGGGCTTGTCGGGCAAGGTATATGAAATATCGTCGGAGCAACGGCTTTTGCTGCATGTGGCAGCTGTTTTTGCAGGGAATTATTCAAACTTCATGTATGCTGCAGGTAACGAGATCCTGAAAAACTCGGGCCTGCCTCCTGAAGTTCTGCATCCTCTTATTCTGGAAACGGCAAGGAAAGCCGTGACAAGTGATCCGTTGAAAACACAGACCGGCCCGGCCCGCCGGCAGGATACCACTACCCTCGCGAAGCACATCGAAGCTCTTGCATCACAACCGGTTTATGCTGATCTTTACCGGCTGCTGGCCGACCTCATAAGCAATAAATATAAATAGAAAACAGCAGTCTGAATATGTCGAACTACAAGGAGAAACTATTAAAAGTCAATACATTCATATTTGATTACGACGGGGTTCTTACCGATGGCAGCGTGATACTAACCAGTTCAGGCGATGCCCTGCGTTCTGCCAATGTAAAGGATGGGTATGCCATGCAACTTGCCATCAAGAAGAACTACAGGATAGCAGTAATTTCGGGCGGGTACTCCGAATCCATCAAACATCGTTTAGCCAGTTTAAATGTTACGGACGTATTCCTGGGTGTGGACAAAAAGATTGATGTTTACAACCAATACCTGGAAACCCATAAGCTGAAAAAGGAAAATGTTCTTTATATGGGCGATGATATCCCGGATTTTGAAATTATGGGTGAAGTAGGGGTTCCTACCTGCCCCTCCGATGCAGCCGAAGAGATAAAACGAGTAGCTACTTATATTTCGCACCAGACAGGTGGACATGGCTGCGTACGCGACATTATTGAACAGGTTCTGAAAGTGCAGGGTAAATGGATGAATGATGATGCGTATCATTGGTAAGGAAGGGAAAGGGAGTACTTAGAGTGCCTAAAGTACTTAGAGTGCCTAAAGTACTTAGAGTGTCTAAAGTACTTAGAGTAGATGGAGTTAGAGAGGTACTTACTAAAATGAAGTCTAATACCTGGCATAAATTCAGGCAGCAATACATTGAAACATAGTGGGAAAATGGCAATTATAATACGCTCAGCTGCTTTATGATATTCAAAACCATATCTATGCGCTTATTTTTCAATATGATGAGGGTTCCTAACCTGGCAATGATTGCGCTTACTTTCCTGCTGTTGCGATACCTGGTGTTCTTCAAGGTTTATAACGCCTACCAATATATTCCCGAGGGGGGAAGTATGAATTTCCTTCTTATGGTTATAGCGACTCTTTTGATCGCTGCGGCGGGGTATATCAGCAACGATTATTTTGATGTGATTACCGACAGGGTGAATAAACCAGGGAAACTGTATATCGGCAAACAGGTTTCAGCCGGTTCGGCACTGGCTATAGCCATGATGCTGAGTGCTATAGCCATCATATTATCCACCTGGCTTTCGCTTAGGATGAGAAGCTATTTACCTGCCACACTGCTGATGGTAGCATTGATGGTAGCCTGGTGGTACGCGGTACAGCTGAAAAAGAGTTTTTTGTGGGGCAATATTGCTGTTTCGTGCATGACGGCCGGGACCATCGCCATGGCCTGGCTTATCGAAAAGCAGGGTTCCCCGGTTCCGGCGGAAGTTTCTGGAATAATCAGCGCCATTGTCGCTGCCATAAGCATATTTGCATTCCTGCTGAGCATGCTTAGGGAAATTGTTAAAGACATGGAGGATATGGAAGGCGACAGGCTGATACACTGCCGTTCGCTTCCGCTCCGCAAAGGCATAGGCTTTACGAAGACCGTCCTCATGCTTATTGCAGCCTTTACCTTCCTGTTGCTTAGTATTGCTCAATTCTGGCTGATACGGCTTGGCAATAATGCGGCTGCTTTGTGGGTTATCGCGGGCGTAGAACTTCCCTTGCTATATTTTGTGTTCAGCCTGAAGAAAGCAACAACAAAACCAAATTTCCACACCTTAAGCACCTTGCTGAAATGCATCATGCTTGGGGGTCTATTAACCATACTGGCAGGCCAGTTCTGAAAGCAAAGAGTCTTTGGTTCAACCCAGGGTATTTCAGGAAACCAGTAAAATCCAATTTAGCTTACCTTCAAAACAAAACTCAATGAATCAGGAAATACTCAGGCATTATAATCTGTTATTGGGATCAAAGTCGCCGCGCAGGCAGGCACTGCTCAAGGCCCTGGGGCTGCATTACAACCTGGTTGACATTGATGTGGAAGAAGTGTATCCGCCACATTTGCAGGGAGCCGATATCGCAAGGTATCTTTGTGAACTCAAGGCGGATGCTTTCGATGCCAGTTTCCTGCCTGCCGGTTCCATATTGGTAACCGCCGATACAATCGTATGGCTCGACGGGAAGTACATAGGAAAACCCTCCGGCAAAGAGGAAGCTATCCAAATGCTGAAAGAACTTTCGGGAAGGCAGCATTCGGTCTATTCGGGTATCTGCCTGAGGTCATCCACGCAAAAAACCGTTTTCCACGCGCATACCCTGGTAAGCTTCAGGAAACTGAAGAACGATGAGATTGAATATTACGTAGCCCGCCATAAGCCCTTCGATAAAGCCGGCTCCTATGGCATTCAGGACTGGATCGGTTACATTGGCATCACGGGCATCGAAGGATGTTATTACAACGTAATGGGCTTCCCTGTGCAGATGTTTTACGGGGAACTGGAGAAATTTATTGAAAGTTCAATGCAAAATGAGTTAGTATAAAACCTGGTTATATATTAATTCCAAACCCGGAGCTTAACTCTAAACACTCAACTACACTCAAGGCACTCTAGTAACTCTCAGTACTCTAGTCACTCTAGGCACTCTAAGTACTCCAGGCACTTTTTTTACCAACTCATTAACCCTTCACCCCTACCCATGCAACCCACCCCCCAGGACGAAACCACCTACCAGGAACCTCCCCGCTCCATCTATGAACTGATCATGGCTAAGCCGGTACCATCGGCCAGTGTGGATGACGCAGGCAAATGGATGCTGCTGATGGAACGCAATACTTTCCCTACGGTGGCCGAACTGGCCGAACCCGAACTGCGCATTGCCGGACTGAGGATAAACCCTGAAAATTTTGCGCAAAGCCGCATGAATACCCTTGCCGGCATAAGCCTTAAGGACCTGGAAACCATGCAGGAATACTCCATACAGGGCCTTCCGGCGGAAATGAGGGCGGCAGGTTTGCAATGGAGCCCTTCGCAGACTAAAATAGCATTTGTTAACCTGTGTGCCGACAAGGTCGACCTGTATGTGGTGGACCTGGAAAGCAAGACGGCTTCCCGGATCAACCTGTCGCCACTGAATATTGTGCTGGGCGTGGCATTCGCCTGGGCCGGTGACAACAGGCTTATATATAAAACCACCCTTGCCGCTGCCGTGAAACCGAAGAAACCCCTGGCACCCAGAGGCCCGGTGATACAGGAAAGCAACGGCACCAAGGCCGCCGCACGCACCTACCAGGACCTGATCAGGTCAGGTTATGATGAAGCCTTGTTTGAATATTATACACAATCACAGCTGGTATTGAATGATCTTCCGGGCGAAGTGAAAATTGGTGAACCTGCCATATACAGGGGCTTTTCGGTATCGCCCGATAACAACTACCTGCTGAAGCAAACCATTAACAGGCCTTTTTCCTATATGGTTCCCGCCTACGAATTCCCCCATACGGTTACCGTTACCGGTTTGGATGGAAAAACAGTGAAGGAAATAGCTGTCAACCCATCATCTGAGGGGGTTCCCATAGGTTTTGACGATGCGCCCGGTTTCCCGCGCTCCTTTTCGTGGCGCAACGACGAGCCCGCAACAGTCACCTATGTGAAAGCTTTGGACGGGGGCCTGGGCAAATCCGAATCGGAATGGCGCGATGCCCTGTTTGCCGTCAGGATCAATACTGCTAACCCGATACTGCAAGCAGAGGAACTATTTAAAACAAAAATGCGCTTCCAGGGGGTTATTTGGGGAAACCCTACCACCGCGGTGTTTTACGAAGAGTCGTACGCCGGGCGCAAGATGCAGATGAACCGCTATAATCCCTCCACCGGGGAAAGCCATTTGCTGTTCGAACGAAGTTCGAACGATGCCTATTCAGATATAGGCGATCCCCTGACGCAGAAAAATGAATTCGGACGGCAGGTATTGACCCTGGTCGGCGGAACAGAACTCATACTGAGCGCTTCCGGCGCTTCCGGCGAAGGCGATATGCCTCTTATCCAGGCTTTTGATATGAATACCGGCAGCAAACGCCTGCTCTGGCAATGCCAGGCACCCTGGTACGAATACCTGGTGAAAATGACAGACCCTGTGAAGCTAAACTTTATCACTTCCCGCGAAAGTCAGCAGGAAATAACTAATTACTACCTGCATACCACGATTCAAAATAAGCCTGTTGTAAAAGCACTCACCGCTTTTACCAGTCCGTATAAAGACCTCGAAGGGGTGAGCCGGCAGAAGATCACCTACCAGCGCGGGGACGGGATAACCCTTTCGGCTGACCTGTACCTCCCCAAAGGCTATGTTGCCGCTGCCGATGGGCCTTTACCCATACTCATGTGGGCTTACCCTGTCGATTACAAATCGGCAGCCGATGCCTCGCAGGTTAGGGGTTCGAAAAATACCTTTACCCGCCCCTTCTATGGCTCGCCCGTGTTATGGACAACACGCGGTTACGCGGTGCTGGATAACACCGAAATGCCTATCGTGGGCGATAACGGCAAGGAACCCAACGACAGCTTTATCCCGCAGCTACACCTGAATGCCCAGGCAGCCATTCAAAAACTTGAACAGATGGGTGTCGGCGACAGCACACGCGTGGCTGTAGGAGGACATAGCTACGGAGCCTTTATGGCCGTAAACCTGCTGGCCCACACCGACTTATTCAGGGCAGGTATAGCCCGAAGCGGGGCTTATAACCGCACACTCACGCCTTTCGGGTTCCAGGGTGAAGAACGCACCTACTGGGAAGCTCCCGAAGTATACAATTCCATGAGCCCTTTCAGTTATGCCGATAAAATCAAGACCCCGCTCCTGCTAATACATGGTGATTCGGATAACAATACAGGAACCTTTCCCCTGCAGAGCGAACGCCTGTTCAGCGCCATCAAAGGACTGGGCGGCACGGTGCGCTATGTTTCACTGCCTTTCGAAAGCCATGGCTATGCGGCCCGAGAGAATATACTCCATATGCTGTGGGAAAGCGACCGCTGGCTGGAGAAGTATTTGAAGAACGGGGGAAAGATAGAAGATGGGCAATAAAAATGAATCATGAAATCCGGATTGAAGGAAGCAGGAAGACAGGAATTTATAAGTGAACCTGAGAACTGACTACTCCAACACTATACTCTGTTAATGGATTATCCGCTTAGTGCTTCTTAGTGTTCTTAGTGCCTAAGTGGGGAAATACTGTTGACTCGGAATCGGCGTTGACCTGGGTATAAGGTCAGGGATACTGGAGTTCAAAGCCGACATTTTACAATCTCTTAAAACCGCCTAATCAGCCCATTAGTTTACCCTAAATACTTTAATCGGGCGGCGGTTATTTTCCTGCTGTCGAAATGACTGATTTCCTGCTGTGAAAACGACCGGTTTCCTGCTGTGAAAAAATAATTTCCACGTTAGGAAAATACAATTTCCACGCTAGGAAAGTACAATTTCCACGTTAGGAAAATATAATTTCCACGTTAGGAAAATACAATTTCCTGCTGTGAAAAAAAAATTTCCTGCGCAGGAAAAACACGATTTCCTGCGCAGGAAAAGTATGATTTGCTGCCGTGAAAAGAAATATCACGGAATGAAATCTTCAATTTATACTTTTTTGAATTTAACAGTTTCCAGCATCTGTTTGATGCGGGTACCCGGAGCAAATAAAATACCGGCATTTTTCACCGACGAGGAACTGACTTCTGCTTCGGTAGCCTTGCCTTCGGAACTGAGCGTAGGACGCAGGCTGCCCAGTTCGCCCAGGCGCACTATGGTGCCGTTCGCAAGGTTATCCACCGAAACATCAACCATTGCATACAATACGGCGAGTATATCGGCGCCACTAACGGTGCAGATTTTTTCTATAGCCCTGGTCAGCTCAGGCAGCGTAAGTTCGCCATCCAGCACGGGGGTAGCATAGTATTTTTTTTCGCCCCCGCCGGCAACCCCAGGCTGACCCTTTTGTATAACTTTAAAGTTTATGGCCATAATATAAGGTTTTTATGGTTTTGTTTTGCCGCTGTTCCTGGAGGTATGCCCCGCAGTTTTACGGATATGCGCTTGCATTCCCCGGCAGCGGATTAGTTTCTTAGTCAGAAGGAATAGGGTTTTTCGGATCCAACCAGGGAGTGTTTTCAGGCAGCTGCCGGGTTGGATCCGTGCCTGAACAGGCAGCCCTTCCCGGTTTTAAAAACCACTCCCCACCCGGAACGGAACCAAAAAACACTCCCCTCGTGCAGCCCTGGTATTTTCCTGCTGCTGTATAAGCCCTGAAGCAAGAAAAGCAGGTAATCATCTGAAAAATGCCCGGTATCCATCCCTGTATACGTTTTCATATACCTGGTATGTTATAATTGTAATAATGAACCAAATATAAGCAATAAAGTCAGAAAAATAACCGCTTCAGAAAAATATTTTTTAGCAGCAGACATATTTGCTTTTTCATTTTAGGATTCCGAAGCGCAGTTATGAATTTAACTGGAAGAATAAGAGTGTGTATACCAATATATATATAATCTAACAGTTAAGAGTTCCTTTCCTTAGTGCACCTCATTGTTCTTAGGGCCTCAGTGGTTAATATACTGGGAGTATAAGGAGAAAGTCAGAATTCTACGCATTTGTGGCTGAATTAAAAAGAAAAGTTCCTGCGATAAGGAGATATCTCAATTTTTAAAAAAAAACCAAAGAGGATATTAATAGCTACATTATATTAGCATATTCTTTAGCTTTGCGTAATTTACATTTCATTTTTAAAATAATTTACATTAATAAACTAAATATCAGCATTATGAAAACAAATTTAGCATCCTTAAAACGAAATTTAAAATTATTTGTCACATTATGCTTTTTTGCATTTTCTATTATGTATACCGCAGCTCAAAATAACAACTTTTATTCTTTGGTTGTTCAGCAGGATAGGCACTTTGATTCACTTATTCAAATAAGAGGCAGTGATAACATGAAAGGGACAGGATACAGGCCTTATCTGAGATGGAAGTTATATTGGATGAGTAAAATAAACAATGGTGAATCTATTGAGGGTGCTAATAATGCTCTTCGAAATTATACAAATAATTTTAAACGGAATAAAGATAATTTCATCTTGACACCTGCAAGTTGGCAACCATTAGGGCCTTTCACATGGCCTAATAATATAAATTATTCCGATACTACAGAATTAACAGGAACCATTGGAGTTGGGCGGATACATGCCCTGGTTTTTGACCCTAGCAACGCTAATCGTGTTTTCGCAATGTCGCCATCATGGGGCGGATTATACAGAAGTGATAACAATGGTTCATCCTGGATAAAAATACAAACTGATGATGTAGAATTTGAAGGTTTTGGTAATTTACTTGTGGATAATACTAATTCAAACATTCTATATCTTGTAAATGGTGACAGTGATGCTAACGTTTAGCGTTTTATTCATCGTTCCCGACACAAATATATAAAGAAAGGGT
>JBAXXB010000125.1:0-11933 GCA_037128115.1 Bacteroidota bacterium | reverse complement strand
GTTTTTTGTATCGCCGGCGATGTGATTTATATCGCCGGCGATGTGATTTACATCGGGGGCTATGTTTTTTGTATCGCCGGCGATGTGATTTATATCGCCGGCGATGTGATTTACATCGAGGCCGATGTTTTTTACATCGTCGGCGATGTTTTTTGAATCGCGATCGATGTAATTTATACCGAGGCCGATGTTTTTTATATCGCCGGCCAAGTGATTTACATCGAGGCCGATGTTTTTTACATCGTCGGCGATGTTTTTTGTATCGCGATCGATGTAAATTATATCGCGGGCTATGTTTTTTGTATAGCCGGCCTGAGGGAGAGTATGCCGGTACTATTGAACTATAGACTGCTCGATTTGAATAAAATCAATCTAAAAAAGAAAGCCTCCCGGTTACCCGGCCCGGGAGGCTTTTGATTAGGTGGTTGGTGCAGCCGGAGCAGTAGGCTTTTGCATGAATAGTTTGCCCAGTTCATCCGTCAGGGATTGGGAGCCGGGTTCTTTCATTTTTACAGCCATCTGCGCCTTCATATAAATAAACCGGGCCATTTCGTAGGCTTCGGCACCGGCAAGCTGCCGCGTGTCGGATACCATTTCGAGCATCTGCTCCAGTTCATTTTTTAAGGAATTTAGGGATAGGAAGAGATCCAGGTCTTTTTTACCTGCATCAATCAGTCCTATCCCGGGATCAAGTATAGGGTTACGGGCGGCCAGGTCGAAGCTTTTTTCAACAAAGGGGCGCCGTCCATCATCCATTAATGCCATGCCTTTGCGTTCCTTATCCGATAGTTTGATAAGGAAGGGCATCTCGGCTTTAATGGAATTGAATGCCTGCTCTATTCTATTCATTCCATCAGGCGAAATTTCAGCATCAATTCTATTGTTCATAGCACGAAGTTTTTAATGGTTAAACTTGGGACATATACTGATGCATCCGGGAATGCGGATCAGGCGAGTTAGTGCGATCTGAAAATCTTTTGCTTTGTATATCCATAAAACCGAAGCTAAAAGGCAACGCAGAATAGGACCAGGAAGATTTTAAGTCACTTTATTCAGGCTTCACAAAAGCAGATAGAAAGAATGAGATAGTTCTTAGTTCGGGGAGGTATAACCAGTTAAATGCTTGTATTTCAAATATGCGTTTCAAATTGGAGTTCGAAAAAGCCTTATAGCAATTGTTTATAAAAAAAGGCCATCTCAGTTGATAGTGTAAATATACGAAGAAAAAGGCGAAAATGTTAAAGATGCACTGTATCAATAACTGTTTAATTCCGGTTGCTTTGGCTGGCAGGCTTTTTGATCCTGCCTATGTATGCAATGCGGTTTTTATAAGGCAACCTGGTTATAAGAGTAAGGTACATTTATTACCCGCATTGCTTATTCTTTAATAATTTTGAAATTTACTCTGCTTTTGGGTAAGGATATGGTAAGTATATAGACACCTTTTTCGAGTTGGCTCAAATTGTTCAATTCCCCATTACCTGATATTCCTGATAGCTCCAATTTGCCTAAGGTATTACGTATTGAATACAGGTAAGGCACAGGAAGCCCGCTAATTCTTATTTTATCACCAAAGGGATTGGGCGAAATCGTGACTGGTACCTGTATTTCGTTGCATATTCCTAATGTTGAGGTAGGATCACCATAGCTACCAATAAACTCAACCGTACAATCAAAGTATATGTCAAATTTCCAGGTATGATGGTGTCCACCAAGTGCATGACGGGTATTCCAGACAAGCGAGTAAGCTAATTCAATATGATCATTGTATATGGAGTAAAGAATATCGCTTGGGTCTCCATTCATAGAAAAACTAGAATCAGGAATACTACGGTAAACTCCTGGTACTGTTTGCCAAATGTCGGTAAGTGCATTTATATTCAGGTTAGTACCCGCAATAAAAATTACAGTATGGCAACTTATGCGGCCAAAGTCATAATAAGCCTTTACAAATAACAGGTATTTATTAATCAGACTGTCAACATATGCGTCTCCGGTCGGTATGACCCCCTTCCTGATGTTTTGCATCCAGAGCAAATTTGAATCAGCCTCGATTTCGAACTTACGTAAAGGGATATCGGCGAAGGTATGAATAGGAAATATTTCGATTACAGTGTCTCTTGCCGGTAATAAATAAGCATTATAAACTGCCAGCAATGCATTTAGTAAAGTATCAGTACAAGGTATCGGAATGCCGACACTATCAGCAAAGGATGAGCCAGTAGTGAATATCCGCCTTAATGCAAGCCTGTCAGCATCGTCAGTAAACTGTTGAAGTACGCTGTCAGGCGCGGTACATGAAGATTGGACAATCTGAGTTTTGCCGTATTGAACAGTAGCAAGTATAACAAGGAGTAGAATTATTTTTTTCACAACTTCAGTATTTATAAACTTATTAAATAGATAGTGAGTTTAGCTGTAAAACAGTAAAGTTAAGTATATTTTGAAAAATCGTTAACCATATTCAAAATATCTGATTGCAGGTATGAATTTCGGTAAAGGTATGATAATTGTGCCAGTAAGGGGAACAAAATAATGCTTTCTTAGCCTCCTCTTCCTGCCCGCATGTTATTCCTTAATTATTTTTTGCGTAAAAACGCTGTTTCCTTTCTTATCAAAAAGCTTTAAAAGATACAACCCGCCGGGTAAGGATGTTACATCAATTTGCCTGCCTGAATTCACAAGGCTCCCTTGCTGAACTAACTTGCCGGAAACAGTAAATAGTTTATAGGATGTTGCTGTTGAATGCCGGATAGCCGCGTTCAGTGTAATGGCGTTGATTACCGGGTTAGGGTAACTATACAGATTTACATTTCCCGGAAATTCGCCTATTGAATTTGATTTTTCCTGGCAGTATAAAAATATCACCCATTTTGCCACTTTGGGATCAAAAACCCCTATAGTGGGTGCATACAGGTAGATACTGGATTTGAAACCATTATCCGAAAAAACTTTGCTAATCCGTAAGGAATCAATTACAGCCCATGCCGAGTCAGCCTGGCTGACAAGCAGGGGATCATTTGTTGTAAGCCCCAGTTTATCCACATATTCGATATCCGTAGGTTTTTGGACGTGAGTGTTCGAATGAACGAAAGGATCATACAGGGAATATGCCATTGGATAATATATCTGCCCTATCCCCATCCAGAATGTTGTTGCATGAAAGACCGTATCCGGCTCAAGATCCATTTTGAACGCAATCTCAAAATCATCCGCAGTGTGCCATACCACGCTCCTGGAAAAGGGCAGGCTATCGTTACTACAAGCCGTACAGGAATAATACGATAAATTCCCTCCTTCAAATTTATGCGTGTCGTAATCCACTAGTAAAATGGCTATATTCGCATAGCCGGGTTTTAAGAGGGTATCGTTCTCACTATAGCCATCCAGCCGAAGCAGGAATACGATGACGAAAAATATAAAAAATCTGCCCCTTGGTTGCATGGGATTGAATTTAAAACTTATTAATAAAGTTACGCAGCCAGCCCCGGGATGGAATATTACTTTTGGAGTCTCCGTGCGTTAATTCCTTTCAAATATAGACTTTACTTTGATACGATCAGCAAACCCTGCACCCTGAAACAGCTGCAGTTGTTCCCTGTACCTAATTGTCCAGACTGAGAATATACCCGAGTTGGTTCTTATTGCCAGGCAAATTATATACGGTCTTCTTTTTTCAAACTAGGCAAAATTAATTTGTTCCAGGATTCTCTATTCAACTGATCTTATTTTATATTTATGCGTTAAATTGAATTATTGATGCATAATTGAGTTTAAAGGTGTTAACAAGAAGTCTAAACTAATTGCGTGCCATATAGATGTCCGCCAATTCACCCGTGCAGACTTGCGGGGAAGATACAATAATCGCACAGGCCTTTCATTTGTCATCGCTTAGGTTCCATCCAGGTGAATTTTGCCCTGTCATTAGTTGTCTGTTTACCTTTTAATTTTTTTCTGTATACTTATGGATTAAAGAAAACAATTCCGTTTTATTAATTGGTTTTGAAAGATAGTCATCGCATCCTGCCTCTTTTATTTTATATTCATCACCGCTTTGTGCAAAAGCGGTGAGCGCTATGATCGGTATGTCATGCCGGAAAGATTTGATACTATGAGTTGCTTCAAGCCCATTCATGTCCGGCATTTTAATATCCATCAAAACAAGGTGGATATCAGGATGTTTCCTGCATAAATCAACTGCTTCCAGCCCGTTGCAGGCTCTTAAAATTTTTCTGTCTTTTCCCAGCAATGTTTCAATATAAAAATAACTGGAATCATCGTCCTCTGCGACTAATATAATGGGCATGCCTTCTCCTTTGATTGCATTTGTTTCATTCTCCGGTTTTGAAGATGCTGTGGAGGTTAAAGCAGGAAGAGTCAGGAAAACGGTTGTACCCACATTTTTTATCGATTCCAAACGTATTTCGCCTCCAAGCAATAGTATCATTCCCTTAGCAATAGATAGCCCTAACCCACTCCCTTCATGACCACGTGTATTGGAAATATCTTCCTGCACAAAATACTTGTAGATACGTTCTTGCGCATCCTTTTCAATGCCTGTGCCCGTGTCAATAACAAAAATTTCAATCTGATTATTTGTGAGTTCAAAGCCCAGAGTTACACTTCCTTCTTTTGTAAACTTTACCGAATTATCTACAAGTTTAGAAACAGTCTTTCGCAGCATTTCTCCATCAGTGATTAGAATAACCTGGTCTGCATCAGAGGGAAATTGCATTTTAAGCTCCAGATTCGTTGCCTTAGCTGGTTTCTGAAAATCTTCAAAGACATTGGTCAACAAAGAAGAAATACTGACTGGTTGAGCATGCACTTCCATATTTCCGGAAGTTAGCAGGGATATATCCATAATGTCGGTAATGGTATTCATCAAACGGTTGCTGCTGAAATTTAAAATTTCAACATACTCCTCTTTTTCTTCCATAGTAATATCGGGTTGAATAACAAAGGGGGCAAACCCAAGAATACCATTGAGCGGGGTCCTGATTTCATGCGAAATATTATTCATAAAAGCAGTCTTTAAACGATCGCTGGCTTCGGCTTTGTTCCTGGCATTTATTAATTCTTCTGCCCGTCTTTCTTTCTCTTCATTCTGATAAACCAGTTCTTTATTAGCAATTATTAACTCATCAGCCCGGTTTTCCTTCTCTTTATTCTGGTAAAGAAGTTCTTTGTTGGCGACAATTAATTCTGCAGCCCGTTTTTCTTTCTCCCCGTTCTGAAATGCAAGCTCTTCGTTAGCAACGATTAGTTCATAGGCACGGTTTTCTTTCTCTTCATTCTGATAAACAAGTTCTTTATTGGCAAGGATTAACTCATCGGCTCGTTTTTCCTTCTCCCTGTGCTGATGGGCAAGTTCCTTGTTTGCAATAATTAACTCTGCAGCCCGCTTTGCCTTTTCTTCGTTTTGAAACGCAAGTTCTTTGTTGGCAGCAATTAGTTCGGAAGCCCGTTTTTCTTTCTCTTCATTCTGATAAACAAGCTCTTTATTGGCAAGTATTAACTCATCGGCACGTTTTTCCTTCTCCCGGTTTTGAAGGGCAAGTTCCTTGTTTGCAATAATTAATTCTGCTGCCCGTTTTACTTTCTCCTCGTTTTGAAAAACAAGTTCCTTATTGGCAACGATGAGTTCGGCAGCCCGTTTTTCTTTCTCTTCATTCTGAAAGAGAAGTTCTTTGTTGGCAATGATTAACTCATCCCCTCGTTTTTCCTTCTCCCTGTTTTGATAGGCAAGTTCCTTGTTAGCAATGATTAATTCTGCTGCCCGTTTCGCTTTCTCTTCGTTTTGAAAAACAAGTTCTTTATTCGTATTTAATAAATTTTGTTCTGCCATCCTAAGCGTGGATATGTCATTGGATACGCCAATCACACCAATGACCTGCCCACTCGAATCCAACAGAGGAAATTTGCTGGTATCCAGCCATATTACCGAACCGTCGGACTGATGCTGCGATTCAATAATGTTCATTCTCCCTTTACCAGATTCCATGACAGCCTTATCGTCGTTAAGGTAATTAATGGCTTCTGTTGATGCCCAGGGCATTTCAAGGTCAGTTTTTCCAACTATCTCGGCCGGATTCTTTACTCCTGCTCCGCTTGCAAATGCCTGATTACATCCCAGGTAATCCGATTGCCTGTCTTTCCAAAATACCACTCCAGGGAAATTATCCAGGACTGTTTGAAGCATATTTTCACTTTTAAGCAATATCTCCTCCGCTTGCCTGCCTTCTGTAATGTCAGTTATTATACCAATTACTCCAATTGTATTTCCTTCCTCATCTTTTATTGCATCAGCACGCTCATAGGCTGGAAAGACCCGCCCGCTTTTAGTTACCATCTCTAATTCACCAGACCAGGATTTGCCATCCAAAATAGTATGAAACATTTGTTTTGCAACAGCCGGGTCTTTAACTCTGGCCATTCCCCCTCCGGCTGCTTCAGTTTCTTTCGCAGTTTCGTATCCAAACAGATCGGATAGCGCTTTGTTCTGATAAAAATGATGTCCCGTAGCATCCGAAATTCCAATGGCATCACTTGTGGACTCAACTGCTCTGCTGATCAAATGAAAACTCTCCTCAGCTTTTTTCTTATCCGTAATATTAAAAACAAAGCCGAAAACAATCAGTGGCTTACCATCGGGATCTTTTTTTACAACAGAACCATAATCATAGAACCAGGTATATTCTCCTGAGTTGGCCATAATCCGATACGTAGCTTCATATTTTTCAAGAGTACCATCCAGATGCCCCTTCATAGCATTCATGATTCTTTCATAATCATTAGGATGAACCAAAGCTGTAAAATCTTTGTAATGTGTAAAATTTTCGGATAGATAACCCAGCATTTCAACCTTATGGTTGCCGAAAGTGACATTGCCGGTTGGCACATCCATCTGCCACCAGGCCATATTACCACCCTGCATGGCAAGCGTTAATTTAAGGTTGGTTTCGCGCATCTCGTCAAACGAGTATCTGCGATCGGAATCGCCCTTATCATATAAATCCTTTAAGAGATTATATTCTTTCTGCAATTCGCTTAATTCTTTTTGGAATTCTTCCTTTGTTTTATCCTGAATGTTCATTGTAAAGTATGTTTTTATCTTATAAAAATTCTGCAGCAATAACTTTTACAGTTCAGGCTATAACTATAATTTCCTAATAAAAGGTAAGTTTAACTATGGAATTGCGATGGGTCAACCCAATTTCTGGCTACTCTATAGTATTTGTAAATATAGTATTTTATACAGAGCAGATCATCAAATGAAATTTCGCTGCTTTAAAGGTTTAAAACAAGAGGATGGGGATAATTTGATACGGAAGACAATTTGAAGTTCCGGAAAATTGTGGCTCCAAAATATTGCCGGATAGACATATTTAATTCTAAAAATTACTATCCTTTTTACTTATCTTACAAAATCAGCTCAACATAGCAATTCTATATACTTTGCCATCTTCTTTGATACCTGGTCCAGCAATAATGAAAAAGAAATTAGGGATTACTCAAAATACTGAATTCCAAACTTTGGTAAGTCTTCAATAGTATCAGTTTCTCTTTTTTTTTGATTCCGACCTTATTTTCCTTCAGCTATCCATATTTTGCATCAAGATGGCGATCATTTTTCTTGCAATTCCAGACATTCTATCTAATTTGACCCCAATGGCAGCCACCCATAAAAAAAGGCCACCCACACAGGCAGCCTTTCTTTATAAATTGCCTCTGACACTTAGCTTATTCTTTCGCTCAGTGGCAGGCCATATTCTTCTACCATGCAGATATCGAGTTTTTCGAGTGCATCGAGTATAGGATTATAGATGGCAGGAAGCACAGGGCGGAAAACACCCTTCACGGTGATCTGCCCGGCAAGTATCATTTCGACACCTATGGCCGCCGGCAAGGCAACGGTGCGGGCTACCGAGGTATCGGTTGCAGGGGTTCCGAAATCGAGCATGCGCGAGCGGATCACTTCCTGTTTCCCGTCAGCATAAGTGGCAAGGAAGGTATGCTGCATGGCAACCATGTCGCGTTCGTTCTGGCCCAGTTCCATTTTCGCGATCATCAGGTCGCTGGTCACCTCGAAAGGTGAATCTTCGGTACGACCCAATGGCTCATTGCTGAAGAGACCGAGCCATTCCATGGCACCCAGGGCATAAGCATCATCGCTGATACCAAGATGTGATGCTACTTTCCGGCGGATATTGCTGCTGTCGGCAGCACCTATTTGCTGGGCCATAAAATCGGCATAGGTCTTACCTTCAAGGTTCACCTTATCGTACGAAATCAGCCTGAGCTGTTTCATCACGTGCAGGGTTTCGCACCATCCTATGTAACGGAAGGTACCGCGCTGAATGGTTTTCACTTCAGGAATGCCGTAAATATCAATGTACGAAATGGAATCGCGGTTTGGATATACCTCCAGCTGTCCCACTTCCGGGAAATCCACCTTGAGAGGAGTCTTGAACAGGTTTTCGGTGGGCACATCGATCACTACGTTGTTTTTCATGTACTTGGCATCGTTGTTGCCGGCCATCACCACGCCTTTGGGGCTCCACGAAAATTTGTATTTAAAGGGGTTGGTAGCTGCTTCGGGAGCAGGCAGGGCTCCGCAAATGGAATAGAATTCCTCTATTTTTCCGCCTTTGCTGTGCACGTTATCAATAATACGCATGGCCGACATATGGTCGATACCCGGGTCGAGGCCCAGCTCATTGAGTATGATGATACCGGCTTCCTTTGCCTGAGCGTCGAGTGCCTGCATTTCGGGTTTCACGTACGAGGTGGTGACCATGTTCTTTTTGTGCAGCAGGCAGTATTTAGCCACGAGCAGGTGGTGAAGATAAGGCAGGAGGCTGACCGAAAGATCGTTCTCGGCAACCATGCGGCTGAGGGTCTCTTCATCCTCAACCATCCAGGCAACAGCTTTTCCGTTGGGGTGGCCGGCAATCATTTCTTCGGCTTTGCTTTTGGTTCGCGTAGCTACGGTTACCTGGATACCCTGGTTTAGAAGGTGTTTTACGATAGGGCGGACCACCAGGCCAGCACCCAGAATAAGGACTTTCTTCATTTTAGTTTTATTTAGATTTTAAATGGTTCTCAATGTATATTGTTGGATGTATGAACTGCGTCAGGCCATTAATTTTCACTACTCTTCAATCGTAAATCGTAAATCGTAAATCGTCAATCGTAAATCGTAAATTCCCCTCAGGCATTCAAATGCTCTTCCAGATACTTATAATGCGGGGTAAGTTCTCCCCGATGGAGGATCAGGGCACTTTTAATGGCATTCGGCAGATCGAGGGTTAAAAAGTCCTCGTTGAAATCGCAGTCGGCAATGGATTTTACATAATTCACCAGTACATCGGCAAAACCGGCCGACGAATCCCGGGGAAGCTCACTTGGCAGAATATCGACCGACATCACAAGTATACCTTCACCCTTATGCCCCATGGTATAGGTTCCTGAATCGGGGTGATACACAAAAATAGGATCTTCGATTACGGTTCCCATTTCGGTGCATTCAACCGACCCATTCACGTCGCAGGAAATATCGCCTATCACTTTCAGTTTGGGTGTACCGGCAGCAAACAGTTTCTTAAGGTAATCCTTGGTAACCAGTCTTGGGTAGCGGGCATCCCAATAAATACAATTGATCAGCATATCGATATGCGGAATGTACTTTTCGAATGTACTCTTAAATTTTTCGGGTGAGTTGTAGTATTCATGAAGATCGAAATCTTCATTTTCATCAATGGGTTCAACCAGGTGCTCTTCCTTGAAAACGATTTTATAGACCAGGTTATCGGGAAGTTTGCTGCGTCGTTTCAGGGACAGCAGTTTTTCGGGCGAAATTTCTTTTACCGGCAGTAAGCCGATGATTTCCTGTGCTCCCTGCGAAACGTTTCCGTAACCTGTAAAAGCTATCGTAAACGGGCGCAGTTCCTCGGGCATGCCTTTTTCGGCTATCTCCTGCCCTACTGCCGAAATCACTTCGCGCACTTCGGCCAGCGAACTGTAATGATGGGCCTGTTTGATCTGGGCAAAAGGCGTCTTGTATCCGGCTTCCTTAAGCCTCAATCCAAGCGACCAGAGCGAATTGATCATCCCGGCCAGGCCTGCGTAGCGTCCGAAGAAAATCAGGCGCTTACCCTGTTCGTCAACAACGCGCTCGTAGTCAATCAGGTTACACTTCATCTCCATCATCTTGGTTAGCATTGGCATATTGTATACCTGTCCCTTGATGACGTGTGAAAAAAAGATATAGGTTTTTTCTTCTTCAAAAAACGAAACCGGCATTTCCTTTACCCCGAATATCACGCTGCACTTCTTCAGGTCTTTGGCTATTTTAGCCCCGGCTTTGATGTATTCCTCATCGGTGAACACCCTTTTCTCGGAAGTTTGTACTACGAAGTCGAGTTTCTTGTTTTTTATCAGGCGCTCCACATGTTTCGGAGTAAGAGGGGCCCTGCGTTCCATCACGTATTTATCTTCGTGGCGTATTCCAATAAAGTTGCTCATGTGCTGATTTTACATTTAGATTTGCAATATATTAATCCTTATTCTATGAAGATCAGCTATTTATCACTATTTATATATAGGCTGATAGGCACGGCAAACATATCAAAAAATTAATACATTTGCACCAAAAGAACAAAATTGTTTTTCAAATCACAATGCGAATGAATCAAAAGGGTAAATCACCACGTTTTCAAAGAGTTAAAAAGTTTACCCTGAAGTTTCTCCGTTACTTCCTGATATTTTTTTTCGGAACCAGCATACTGATTACCCTACTCTACCGCTTTATCAATCCACCCTTTACACCCCTTATGCTGATAAGGGTGGTCGAAAATATTGCCGATGGTAATAAACCTTCCATTACCAAGGACTGGGTTGCCATGGCGGATATATCACCTAACCTGGTGCTGGCCGTCATAGCCTCGGAAGACAATAACTTTGAAAGCCATTACGGTGTCGACTTCAAAGCCATCGAAAAGGCAACCAAACTGAATGCCAGGGGAAAGAAAATACGCGGGGCAAGCACCATTACCCAGCAAACGGCTAAAAATGTTTACCTCTGGCCTGCGCGAACCTATGTGCGTAAGGGGCTTGAATTGTATTTTACAGGCCTGATCGAACTGATGTGGGGCAAGAAAAGGATCATGGAAGTGTACCTTAACGTGATCGAGATGGGCGACGGTATTTATGGGGCCGAGGCCGCTTCGCAATATTATTTCCACAAGCCAGCCAAAAACCTCAGCCGTGATGAAGCCGCCGGTATAGCCTCGGTGCTTCCCAACCCGCGAAAATGGAGACCGGACAGGCCAACAGCCTATATCACCCGAATTAAGGCACGAATTTTGTGGAACATGAACAATGTTGTGAAACCCGAGTGGCAATAATTAAATACAGCGGTAAAATCGAGGCAAACATGTACAGCCGATTTTCCCTGCGTCTACTTCTGATTAAAACAACTATTAAAATAATAACTACCGAATAATAAACTGAACCTTAATCTCTTATCCATGAAAAAGCTTATTCTTCTCTTCCTCGGTATCCTGGCAATATCGGTCACCAGGGCTCAGCAGTCCAACCTCGTATTCTTTTCCGAAAACGGTGAGCATTTCTCCGTGGTGCTGAACGGGATGTTGCAGAACGACCGGCCCGAAACCAATATTAAAGTCACTGATCTTCCTGCACCCAGTTATAAAGTCAAAATTATCTTCGACCAGCCTAAACTTGCCGATATCAATAAAACGATTTTCATGAACCCGGGTACCGAAACTACCTACAACGTAAAATACATCAAGAAGAAAGGATATGTTCTGCGTATGATGAACACTTACCCTGTTATACAGGACCCTGAAACGGTAGAAGGACAAATGGTTGTCGGCTACCAGCCCAACGGCGTTAATGCTGGTGTCGCA
>JBAXXB010000124.1:0-11967 GCA_037128115.1 Bacteroidota bacterium | reverse complement strand
GTCCGACCAGTGCTTGGAAAGGAGGTTTAATCCTGGGGTTGCCCCGCTTGCCTTCCAGAGATTCGAGCAGGGCCGTTTCTTCCCCGCAAATATAGGCACCGCCACCGGGCTGGCAATAAAGGTCGAGCGAATAGCCGCTGCCAAGTATGTTTTCACCCAGGAAACCTTTGCGATAAGCCTCTTCGATGGCTTTTTCGATGATACGCAGTACATAAAACAACTCGCCACGAATATAAATGTAGGCTGTGCGTGCACCCAGGGCATAGGAGCCAAGTATCATCCCTTCAATAAGCTGGTGAGGGTTACGCTGGCCTATATGCCTGTCTTTAAAGGTTCCCGGTTCGCTTTCGTCGAAGTTGCAGACAAAATAACGTGGGTTATCACTTTTCTTATCAATAAAGCCCCATTTTACTCCCGCAGGGAAACCTGCGCCGCCTCGCCCGCGCAGCCCTGATTTGGTGACTTCGATGGTGACTTCGTCGGGGGTGAGAGTCTTCAATGCTTTTTCAACAGAGGAATATCCTCCCAATTGCCTGTAAACCTCGAAACTGGCTAGACCGGGTACGTCGATATTATTTAAAAGGATCTTTTTTGCCATTGTCAGAGGTACGGGTTTGTATGCGAAATTTTGTTTTCAGCTTTCCATTTGGTGAGCAGTTCATCAGCTTTCTCCCTGGTGAGATTTTCGTGGTATACGGTTCCTACCTGTATGACGGGTGCATTTCCGCAGGCGGCAAGGCATTCCACGGTTTTAATCGTGAATTTGCCATCAGCTGTGGTTTCACCCGCTTTGATACCGAGACGATCTTCGAAATGAGCCAGCATTTCTTCGGCGCCATTCAGCCAGCAGGGACCGGTACGGCATACCTCGATCACACAGTTGCCCACAGGCTCGAGGTTGAACATACTGTAAAAAGAAGCAACCTCGTATACTTCTATTGGTTCGATGCTGAGCAGGGAAGCCACGTAATCCATGGTTTCGGAGCTGAGCCAGCCTTTATTTTCGGCCTGGGCAATATGCAACAAAGGCAGCAGTGCCGACTTTTGCCTGCCTTCGGGATATCGTTTTATGATACGCTCGACGAGATCGAGCGTTTCACGGTTAAATTCTGTTGTATTGAGCTTTTCGTGCATTATAAAAATTCAGGTTTCAATTTTAAAGTTTCAATGCGGATATTCAACATTATTTCCCTAAGCGTCTAATTCACCGGCAATTACATTCATGGAGCTCATGGTGAGTATGGCATCCGAAAGCATGTTGCCCTGCACCATTTCGGGGTAGGCCTGGTAAAAGATAAAACAGGGGCGGCGGAAATGCAGCCTCGACGGGGTGCGCCCGCCATCGCTCACCAGGTAAAAGCCCAGTTCGCCGTTTGCTGCTTCAATACAATGGTATACCTCGCCAGCCGGGATATCGGTTTCGCCCATCACTATTTTAAAGTGCCAGATCAACGCTTCCATATTGTTATATACTTTTTCCTTGGGAGGAAGCACAAAACGCGGGTCCTTTGCAAAATAGGTCTCTTTATCCGCCATTTTATCCAGCTTTCCCAAAGCCTGTTCGATGATGTGCAGGCTCTGCCTCATTTCTTCCTGCCTCACCATAAATCGGTCGTAGGTATCGCCATTCTGACCTATTGGTACAAAAAAGTCAAACTCTTCGTACGAGCAATACGGATTCATGATCCTTACATCGTAATCGACGCCACAGGCACGCAGGTTGGGACCGGTAAATCCATATGCCAGTGCACGATCGGCCGGAAATGCGCCTACATTGATGGTGCGATCCATAAAGATGCGGTTCCTGGCAAGCAGGTTCTCAAATTCTTTCAGCTTGGCGGGAAAGAATTTCAGGAAGTACCTGATCTTATCCCAAGCCTTGGCACTGAAGTTGCGCTCGAAACCACCTATCCTGCCCATGTTGGTGGTTAATCGTGAACCGCATATTTCTTCGTAAATTTCGTAAATAAATTCCCTGTCCTGGAAAAGGTATGTGAAGCCGGTGAGCGCACCGCTATCGACCCCGATGACGCTGTTGCAGATCAGGTGATCGGCGATGCGGGCAAGCTCCATGATTACAATACGCAGATAATCAACACGTTTTGGCGTTTCTATACCCAGTAGTTTTTCAACGGTCATGTGCCAGCCCATATTGTTGAGGGGAGCTGAACAATAATTTAACCTGTCGGTAAGGGGTGTGATCTGGTAAAAGGGCCTGTGCTCGGCTATCTTTTCGAATGCCCGGTGTATATATCCTATAGTTTGTTCGGTACTCACAATAAATTCGCCATCCATGAGCATTACGTTCTGGAATACTCCATGCGTAGCCGGATGGGTGGGTCCGACATTCAGGGTGTTGTACTCCTTGGGCTCTTCCGTTTTTACGACGTCCCTTTCCCAAAAATCAGCATCAAGTTCTTTTGCCATGTATGGTTATAACTTTTTCTAAAAGTACTTTATCTTCTATTCCCTTATTTTACAACACTTTCATTGTCGCTGGTTCCCATCGGTAATCCCGCTCTAACGTTGACCAGATACCCGCTAAACCTGTTTTATCTCCCGAACATACTGTCATCCTTATCATCACGTGTCTGGTCTTCGAGCGGGAATTCTTTTCTCAGGGGAAACCCTTTCATATCATCCATATTTAATATCCGCTGAAGGTTAGGATGGCCCTCGAAGCGTATTCCGTAGAAATCGTAGGTTTCCCTTTCCATCCAGTTAGCAGCAGGCCAGATGCCTGTGGACGTGTGTATTACAGGTTCAGAAACCGTCGTACTGGTTTTGATCCGTATCCTGTGGTTGTGAGTAAAACTATGCAAATGATATACAACGCCGAGCTGGTCCTTTTCGGGGTAATGCATGCCGCAAAGTGTAGTCAGAAAGTTAAACTGTAAATCCTTGTCACTGTGAAGGCACGACAGCACATCGATGATGATTTCTTTTTTAACGGTAAGAGTTAACATGTCAGCTATAACTTCATTCATTTCAATGGAATCACTGAACTGATCTGTAAGTTTGCTGACAACCAGCTGGTTTCTTTCGGGACTGTTCTGGAACACTAGGTTTTATTTAAAAGGTTGGAAATTTTTGCTGTTGGAATTTTGGTTGAGTTCAGAAGTTCCATTCAAACCATCCATCAGCGACATTATTCCATATTATATTTATTCATCAGGGCTTCGTATTCGGCTGAATTTCTTCTCCTGAGTGACTCGTTGCCGACAAGTTCCTGTATTTTGATGATGCCGTCGATAATTTGTTCGGGGCGGGGCGGGCAACCAGGCACATACACATCGACCGGGATGATGCGATCAATGCCTTGCAGAACGCTGTAGGTATCGAAAATGCCACCGCTCGAAGCGCAGGCACCCACGGCAATAACCCATTTGGGTTCAGCCATTTGTATGTATATTTCCCGTAAAACGGGTCCCATTTTTTTTGCAACGGTACCCATCACCATCAGCAAGTCACTTTGGCGTGGCGAAAAACTCAAGCGTTCGGAACCAAAACGGGCCAGGTCGTAATGGGATCCCATGGTAGCCATAAATTCAATACCGCAGCAGGAAGTGGCAAATGGCAGCGGCCACAGCGAGTTCTTGCGGGCCAGTCCCACGGCTTTTTCCATGGAAGTGGCAAAAAATCCCTGCCCGGAAATGCCTTCGGGAGTTTCGGCTACCGAAGGGGTATTGATTTGGTCTTTTTTTTCTGACATGTGTAGTTGATTTTCGGCTTGCATTAACGCTTATCCCATCTTAATGCGCCCTTCAGAATGATATAGATAAAACCTGCCAGGACAAGCATCATAAATAAAAACATATCGATAAATCCGTCCTTGCCCAGGGCCCTGAAGTTCACCGCCCAGGGGTACATGAATATGACTTCAACATCAAAAAGGACGAAAAGAATCGCGATCAGGAAGTATTTAACCGAAAAAGGGCTACGGGCATTTCCCATTCCTTCGATGCCGCATTCGAAATTTTCGAGTTTAGCTTTTGAAGACCTTTTCGGCCCCAGCAAATGCGTCAGCAGCATGGTGGTGATTACAAATCCAAGTACTACGAAGGTTTGTATTAGTATAGGCAGATAATCCTGTGGCATCGCTCGTTCTTTATTGTGAAAACATTAACGGTTGTCGATTCAATTTGTTTGTAAATCTAAAAAATAAATCCGGGTTTATGAAAGCCGGGCGCCTTTTTTTATATAAATAATCCTAATTCTGAATATGTGGCCAGGTTTAGAATGATTAATCAACTGCTGAGAACAGGCAACGCCCTTTTTATGGATTTCCCCTGTGTAAATGAACCTTCATTAGTAATTTGTATCTGCCAGGAACAGGATTCTTTAATGGAATGAGATTTATAGGTAAAATAAAACGAATCCCGGTTTATCATTGTCTGACAGATTTTTTGAAAAATACCAGGCATACTGCCGCCAGGTGCATACCGGCTCCTGTGCCGAAAACCAGCCAGTCGAAGGGCCTGGGAATAAAATGCAGCGACATTTCCATCATAAACCTGCTCCAGTCGCTATTCCCGGCAGTTTGTGCATTCCCGGCTTTTGAAACAAAGGATGCGAAATCCTTCGTATAGGCGAAAAGAACGATCAGCGTGCCCGTGACCAGCAATGCCCAGCTTGCCGCTGATAGCCGGGATACAGGCTTCGCTCCCTTACGTTCGTAAAGGATCAGAGAGGCCAGCAGTATCATGGTAAACGAATTGATCAGGGGGAGCTAATACAGGCCCGGTCCAGAGGCTGGGGAGCAGGAAAAGGATATCAGGAGTGAGGAATGAGTCGGGCCATCCCAGCAGCGTTTTCAGGAATAGATAATACGTAATGTCCCAAACGGCAAAAACAAGCAGGAACCAGGCGAACCTTTGCAGGCGGGTTTTACCGGCCACTATGCTTACAGCTAGTATCATGATCAGCGTGGCAGCTTCCCTCAAAAGTTCGGTGACGGTTATAGAATGGTCCATGGCTTTCAGCGGGAAATCAAAACCCGCCGGGTAATACAAGGCCCTGAGGTAAACCACCACGGCCGATTCCAGGAAACCCATGGCAATGGAAAAGAGCAGTATCCAGGTAGTTTTCGTTATAGGTTTCATTGGCCAGGCATATGAAAATACGCATGCAAAGATACTGCCGGTTTTAGCAAAAACTTAATCTTACAGAAAAGATGGCGATTGCCGGCCGCTACTGAAATAAAAATGTGCAATTCAACCGCCTCATCCCTGAGTTTTGTACTTTTAGCAGCCTGAAACCTTATGCACAATTAAATTCCCCGGGCTGATACAATACTGTCCTTATGAATAAGTTCTTCCTCTTACTCTTTGCTTCAGCCCTCGCTTTTACGGCCCTGGGCCAAAAGACTGAATACATTATGTCCGCTCCTGCGGCGCAGCGGTATACTCACATTAATAAAAACGGGGAAACCGTCATTCCCAACGGTAGGATAATTACGCCTGCCGGCAGATGCATTACAGTTGCACCCCACCCTTATGGATTATCAATCAGCAGAGATGGCAGTATTGCCGTCACCGCCAATTCAGGCACCCAGCCGCTGGCAATCACTATCATGCGTAATCTTGGTTCGGCGGAACCGGATATTCAGCAGGTTCCGCCAGGAGCCTCCACCGACAAGGGAGTGCTTGCTTCGGTGTTTATGGGGCTGGCCGTTTCGCCCGACAACAAAGTTGTGTATGTAGCCGGCGGGCAGGAAAACAAGGTTTTTATCTTTGATATTGCCACGGGAGCAAAACTGGGTGCCATCAACTGCAGTTCAGCGGATGCCGGCGCCGATTATACGCACGGCTACATAGGCGACATGGTTCTCAGCAGCGATGGCAGCAGGTTGTATGCCGTCGACCAGGTGGGTTTCCGCATGCTGGTCATCGACCCGCTGTCAAAGAAAGTGCTGTTCAATATCCCGGTGGGCAGGTATCCCTTCGGTATTGCGCTTTCGCCCGGCGAAGAAACGGTGTATGTGGCCAATGTGGGCATGTACCAATATAGTCTGGTGAAACGTAAAAAGAAAGGCGAATGGAAAAACGGCACACTCGACTTCCCGGCCTTCGCATACCAATCGAAAGAAGCGGAAAACGGTACCTACAACGATTCGCTCCAGGTACCCGGGCTAGGCAATGTAAATAGTGATCAGTCGTTCTCGGTTTGGGCCATCAGTGTGAATGGAGGAACGAAACCGGAGGTTACAGCGCGCATTAAAACAGGTAACCTGGTCGGGCAGATGGTTGAAGGCATCCCTGCCGTGGGTGGTTCGAGCCCGAATTCCATAGTGGCATCCGGTCGCTATGTGTTTATCAGCAACGGTTCCAACGATAATATCACGGTTCTCGATGCCGCAAACAGGTCCATCCTAAAACAGATCAGCCTTTGCCCCGACGACAGGATAAGGAAACTTCGCGGCATCATTCCCTTCGGGCTTGCAGTTTCGCCCGATGGAAAAAGGGTATATGTTGCTGAGTCGGGGCTCAATGCGATAGCCGTGATTGATGTGCCTTCGCTCAGCGTGATGGGTCATATCCCGGCCGGCTGGTTCCCGGCAAAGATTAAAGTTACGCCCGACGGCAAAAAACTTGTGGTTGCCAATGCCAAGGGTTACGGCAGCGGACCCAACGGAGGCCGCGATTTTACCCTGGGTCCCGAAGGCAGTTATATTGGGAACCTGATGAAAGGAACCGTCGAAATGATCGACATCCCTTCGGATGCTGCGCTGTTGATGATGACAAAAAAGGTGATTGAAAATAATTTCAGTTTCACAGAAGCTGCTTCACCTGCATACGAATGGCGCAAAAACAATCCTATACCGTTGGTAGCCGGGAGCAAGGAATCTCCAATCAAGCATATAGTCTTTATCTCGAAGGAGAACAGGACCTATGATGAGATCATGGGTCAGCTTACCAATGCCGAAGGCGATTCCACCCTGGCACGCTACGGGAATAACAGGACTTTCAGCAACAGCGAAAAAACCAAAAAGGTGGTGAATGCGAATGTAATGCCCAACCACCTGGCACTGGCACATCAGTTCGGTATGGCGGATAATTTTTATGTCGACTCGGATGTGTCGGCCGACGGGCACCGCTGGCTGGTGAATACCTATCCGAACGAATGGGTCGAAGCCACCACGCCTGCCAATTACGGAGGCAACCGCGATTATGTGGAAGATTCGAAAGCTCCGGGTAACCTCGGGATGAATGGTTCATCCGGGGCCATATACCCCGAAGACTATAACGAATCTGGTTCCATGTGGGACCACCTGGCCAGGCATAAGGTTGCTTACTATAATTTCGGATTCAGCGTGATGTTCGACCCGGCCGATTACCAGGATACATATAAATACGGGGGAATAAAGCATGTTGCCAACTTCCCTCTTCCCGCCACTTTGTTTGATCACACATCCAGGATATATCCCACCTTTAACATGGCTATCCCCGACCAGTTCAGGGTTGACCTGTTCAAGAAGGAATTTGAGGAAAAATGGGGGGCGGGCAAGGATATACTTCCCCAACTGATTACCGTTATACTTCCCAACGATCATGGCGCAGGCGAGCGTCCCGAAGCCGGCTACCCTTTCCGCGAAAGCTATATGGCCGACAACGACCTGGCGGTAGGCCGCATCATAGAGTTCCTTTCGCATACACCATACTGGAAAAACATGGCCATAGTGATTACAGAAGACGATGCACAGAACGGCAACGATCATATAGATGCGCACCGCAGCCTGCTGATGGTGATTTCGCCTTATGCCAAAAAGAACTATGTGAGCCATACTCACTATAGCTTCGGGAGCATTTTTAAAACATACTGGAACGTGCTCGGGTTGCCCTACCTCAACCAATACGATGCCGGTGCCAGCGACCTGGCCGGGCTGTTTACCGATACTCCCGACTACACTCCTTATTTCGCTTTACCCGTCGACAGCCGTGTTTTTGACCCGCAGAAGGCCTTGGATCCTTTCGATGAGAAATTCGACTGGAAACAATTGAAAAAAAGCCCTGACCTGGATGATCCCGAAGATATGATACGCGAAAGCAAGGAGCAGGATAAATGGAGGAAGGAGAAGAAATAGATTTGGATGGAGGGTTTGGGATTTTGGGGTTAGGGTTTAGGGAAGATCAATTGTTCCATTCTGTAATGTATAGCTGTAGAATATCGATTGGTGGTGAGCTGTGCGATATAAGTGAAGCATAATATATAGTACCTTTCAGTTGCTCTCTTTTTCAATCACAAAAGACCTGGAGCCATCTGTTGCAGACTTCAGATATGGCTGAAATGTTAGTATAAACCTACCTTCCTTGATTTCAGAGGAGGTGCCGGCAGGCGGAGGGGTAATCCCAGTCAGCTATACCATTTTATTATTTTCATTATTTACGCTTCCCATATTAGTTCAAGCCGGGTTTAATAAAAATCATGGTAATCGGATGCATCTTCCCCGTATAATTCAACGCTATCGCCAATGATCTTGTAGGTTGAATGCTGGCCGGCTATGCACGAAAAATGTATCTCGTATTCCAGGCCATTTTCGTCGGACATAAGTATTTTAGCCAGGTTTTTATTCCTTTCCGAGAGGAGTTGCCGGTTGCAGTACAGGCAGTAAAAATCCAGCATCTCACCGCCGGGAACTTCAAAACTGGGGTGCTTGATCACCGAATAATTGCCTATTTCGGGGTGCAGCATGATGAGGCCTTCTTTTCCCCAGCGGTTGCGGGCCGTAAATACAATATTCTCGCCTACGTTCAGTAGGTTATAGCAGTAAGGGCATTTGAAATCTGTTGTCATGGCCTTGGTTTTTGCATACTAAAATTACAACTTAATTGAGCTGATTGCAAGGTTTTTTTACAGGCTGCACATAGAGATTAAGCCTCAATCGCAAAGAACCTCAAAGGTCTGGACAGAGGTTCGCAGGGAGGTTTCATGCCATGGAATCAGCATTACTTTGTGTGATGGCAGCAAAATACGGCTGCAGTGCCTGGCATCCCTTACCTAACCGAAATAGAACATACACTCATAGATGATGGGTATATGCAGGTGTTTGTACAGCCGTAGGTTTGCCAAATTTTCTTAAGAAACGGATTTAGGCCTCAGCAAACGGCAGGTGGAAAATGTTTTTCCGTATCTTCGCGGCCTATGATGCAGATTTTCACCCAGGATGTACTGATTAAATTCATGAAGTTCGGAACCGTAGGGGCAACGGGCGTCGTGGTTGATTTCGGATTTACCTGGCTGTGCAAGGAAAAGGCCAGGATACAGAAGTATGTGGCCAATATGATAGGCTTTACCCTGGCCGCCAGCAGCAACTATTTCCTCAACCGCTGGTGGACTTTCCACAGCAACAACCCCGAACTGGCCGTTGAATATTCGAGGTTCCTGTTTTTCTCCATTATAGGGCTGGGAATGAATACCATGGTCATCTGGTTCCTGGTAAGTAAGCGCAACCAAAATTTCTACCTGTCCAAACTGGTTGCCATTGGTATTGTTACCACCTGGAATTTCTTCGTAAACCTTATGTTTACCTTTGTGTAAACCGCACAAGGCGGCATTAAACTCTTTTATTCCCGGATAATTAATTTATCCTCAGCCAGGGCGGAAGACCGCTTTAGGCCGCTACCCTTTCGTGCATATACTGAACTGCCGGGAGGGAGTATGGAAGTGCCTCTACCAGGTTTGGTTGCGGCATTTGCAAGCCTTGAAATGCCTGCGACAAGCTGGCGAACCAAGCTACAATCTTCCGGATGCCAATATCAGGTCGCTGCGCCAATTACAGTAGCCGAAAGATCAATAACGCTTACAAATGGAGTCAGGCTGAGAAATGTTTTGGAGAATGAGGAATTCCTGTATGCACTTAGTGCCTGAGCCTTTTCACTTAAATAAGTATGAATTCAGAATTATTGTATATTTACCTGCTCATTCAAAGATAAGAGCCATAGACTGCAGTATCCTTATAAAATATTCAAATCAGTTTGAAGCTTAAATCCTTTTTGTTGCAGTTTACAGGTAAGCACCGCATTTATGGTATTTATAATTTAGTTGATATTATATAAACATTGATAATGAGAATATTACTAATAATTTTGTTCGTTTTCCCGATCTTCTGTTTCAATTGCTTTGCTAAAGAAAAGTATAAAGATGGATATATCATTACTCTAAAAGGAGATACAGTCGTTGGGTCATTGCAGATCCAGAATAGTAATAATGCATCGCAGGTTTGTATATTCGAAAACAGGGTTGATGGCCAGGTGCTTAAATATAAGCCAGGAGAAATTTATGGGTACCGGTTTACAAATGGAAAGTTTTATATCTCAAAAGAAATTGTAAATGCCTTGAAAAATGAGAAAGAAACTTTCTTTTTGGAGTTTTTAATTCAGGGAATAGCTAATATGTATTATCTAAATGATAATGAAGGAGATCATTATTATATAGAAAAGTCATTCCAAGGCCTGATTGAATTAACTGAACCCGAGAAGTATGTTCAAACGGAAGAAGGGATTAGATCAGTTCCTTCTAAGTATAAGGGGAAATTGAAGAGCTTGCTTTCTGATTGTTCGGGGATAGAATCTGAAATTAATAAGACCTCTTTGGATCATTCTTCCCTTATTAAATTGGCAAAAGATTACCACCAAAAAGTTTGTACTACCGATAGCTGCATTATATATGAAAGGAAAGATATTCCTGTAAAGTTGATGTTGGGAATTGTAGCGGGTTATGGATTAAATCAATACAATTTCGGAAATAAATTGCAGTCAGATTATGGCAGTGCTTACCAAATAGGCATAAAGCTCAGTTTGAGAAATATTCTTTTTTCGGATGAACGTTATGAAGTTAATTTTAACTGCCTGCTGGAGAAAGATTCAAAGTACAACCTAACTAAAGATTTTAGCAAAGATTCATACAATGAACCTGTAATATACCAGGATCAAGAATATTCTGTTAACTCTTCGGGTGTGTATAATGCGACACCGAAACTGGGTGTTAAGCTCAATATAATTAGTATCAGGTTTCCGATTGTAGTAAATTATAAATACAGCTTTACTAATTTCAGGTTCTTTGTTGGAGGTGGGTTTGACAATAAAATAATAGTATCTCAAAACAAGCAGTTCAAGTATCTGTCTTTTTATGAACAATATGGGAAATCAATGAATCCAATCTTAATTGGAGCTATAGGTAATCTTGGCTTTGAGTATGGTTTAAAAAACAACCATTTGATAAATTTGAGTACCTCTTTTAATTATCTTACAGATCCCACAGCTGTCAATACATATTTACGCCTCACGAGCAAGGAATGGGGCTTTACTGTTAGCTATATCTTTTAAGAGATAGAGCATGGCCCAACATTTATTATTTGCGGGTAAGTATAAATTACACTTTCGTTTTTCTCAGACATCCTGAAGTGCACGGGTGCTTCGTTCGCGCGCGTCTTTTTTCAGACGCGTGTGGGCGCCATTTTATTTAATATGCTCTCAATTCCATACTCTCGAAAATAATTTCAAGCGGCGCATATAAACCGGCATAATTCCGGGCTGAACTATAGTTATACTCTTCCTGAACCGAAACCAGGCCCGCAACAACCGGATTATTATGTATATAATTCAATTTCTGGAAAAAGAACTTATTGCTGAAAATAATCTCGGGGTGAAAACCATCAAGCCAGACTTTGACAAATTTATTCCGTTTTATGGCTTCAGCCTTAGCTTGAAAAACCATTAATTGTTCATGGTATGTATCATTATGCTTTATGACTTTTATAATCTCAGCCGAGGTGTATTTTTTTAAATCCCTGATGATTGAACCCAAAGGATTTAATCGGGATTGAACTATCAAATGAACATGACCAGGCATAATACAATAGCCGAAAATTAACAACCCTTTGCTTTGAACACAAAATTTGAGTGACTCAATAAGGATTGTTGCAAATTCTTGTATTTCGAGCAATGGTATCCAGTCAACCAGGGTAAA
>JBAXXB010000123.1:0-12022 GCA_037128115.1 Bacteroidota bacterium | reverse complement strand
CGTGTTTGGTGCCCCGGTAGGTAAGCCGCTGCCAAAATAAAGCCCTATATTCATTTTGAAAGTGGGGTTCATCGGCAGGAAATCCTGGAAAAACAGGCCGAAAGTAATTCGCTGATCGGTCGGGCGGGGAATATATCCCGGGTAAACGGTATCGGATCTCACCGGTGTAATGTCGGCTGTGATGCCTTTATGAATAAGCTCGCCGGCAGCGTTATAACTCTGAATGTACGAATCGTTATAAAGATCTTCGGCCGTTTTCATATACGAAAGGCTGGCCCAGGATTCAACCCCTTTCACGAAATCGCCGTTCACCTTCAGGTCGATGCCATAGGCATAACCCTTCGAACCGTTGATGCCGAGATACTGGATTCGAACATTGTCAACCTGGTAAGGCACCAGGTCAGTCAGGTATTTATAGTAAACTTCGGTCACGAATTTGAATGGTCGCTCCCAGGAGGTAAAATTCCAGTCGCTGCCTGCAACAAACTGTATGGATTTCTGGGCTTTCAGGTCGGGATTGATTTCTCCCTGCAGGTTGCGAAGTTCTCGGTAGAAAGGTGGCTGGTAATAATACCCGGCCGAAAATCGGAGCATGATGTCCTTTTCCCAACGTGGTTTATACGATATGCTCGCCCGGGGGCTGACGATAAACTGCCTGTTATAATCCCAATACTGGAACCTTACACCAGCCGTAAAAGCAAGGTCGGTTGAGTCACCATCCAGGGTCCAAGTGTTCTGAGCAAAGGCAGTATACCTGTGCGAACTGATGTTGGCTGAGGTCTGCAGGTGATAATTCAGTACCAGATCGGTAAGATTGCCGGGTTGCCCTGCCACTCCAGGGTTATTGGGAACCGAAAAGCCTGTGGAATCAATTAATTGCCATTCATTAATCTTGTCTTTGATCATTTCGCGTTGGTACTTGATTCCCCAAAGCGCCACACTTTTGCCTGTAGTATAGGTATACCGGTTTTCGGCATTTATCACCGTCATATCCAGCTGGTTGCGGGCATGGTTGAAAAAACCTCCCACGCCTTTGGTTTCAACTACCTCGATGGAGTCGTTGTTCGTGGGTTGGTTGTCGAGCAGGGCAATATAGTATTGGGCCAATATATCAAAGGACTCCGTTTCCCTTGAATTGTATGCCGAAGCTATCCATTTTACCAGCAGGTTTTTGTTCGGCTTTTGCGTAAGCGTAACGGCTCCCATACGGCTTTCGTATTTGTCAACTTCACGTCCGTCGAAATAGATGGTTAGCCTCAGCGGAGTCATATAGGTGCCGAACCTGGTTTCGCGCGATTGCGGGATGAGGTTATAAGTATTGGATGAAACATATCCCAGCACTGAGAGCTCCAGTTTCGGGTTCAGTTTATATGTAAGAAGTGATTGGAAATCAAGAAACACAGGCTTGTAATCCCCCTTGGTTTCCATGGCATTCAGTAAATACTGGTTGGTTTTGTACCTTCCGCCGGCCAGGTAAGTAAAGCGCTTATCGTGGCTTATTCCTTCCACGTGGACCGAAGCTCCCAGCAAACTTGCCGAGGCCGAGGCGGCAAATTTGGTGGGTTGTTTGTATTTGATGTCCAGTACGCTCGACAACTTGTCACCGTAACGCGCTTCGAAACCGCCAGCCGAAAACAGTACGGAGGATACCAGGTCGCTGTTCAGGAAACTTAATCCTTCCTGTTGGCCGGAGCGAACCAGGAAGGGGCGATAAATTTCGATATCGTTTACATAAACCAGGTTTTCGTCGAAATTGCCTCCCCTCACCGAATACTGTGAACTGAGTTCGTTATTCGAAACAACACCCGGCATGGTTTTCAGTAAAGCCTCTATTCCTCCCGAAGCCGAGGGTAAAGCGTTTGCTGAATGCGGATCAATGCGTGTAAGGTTGGTGTTGCGTATCTGCCGGTCTTCAACTACAACACTTTTTAATTCGGTGGCGACTGAAATTATACTTCTGTTTACCCTGAGCTTTTCGCCGGGGTTGATCTTGACAAAAGCAGTGTCAGTTTTAAAGCCAATAAAGGAATAGATGATCCGGAGTGGTTTGGTAGCAGGAATCTGCAGGCTGTAACTTCCGTCAGCGGCAGTAAAAGTACCCCCGGGATAGCCGAAAATACTCACATTTACCAATTCAACCGGCTGGTTTTTCTCGTCAGTCACCTTACCTGAGATCATGCCAACCTGCGCAAGAATGCTGTTGCTGAACACCAGGAAACTAATAAAGAAAAGGGATTTCAGTAGCGTATGGATTCTGGGAAGAAAAGGTTTCAAGTTCGGGCCGGGATTGTAAGTATAGCTTATGAAAACGACTAATTGCTGACGAAGATAACGTCTTTTTTGCGAAACTAGTATAATCAAAGCACGAGAAAAGCAGGTAGCTGGAATTTATTTGCAGGTGCACAACCGATTAACGGTATGTAGGATGTTTAAACCTTTTGTCACTCCAGCCTTTTGTAAGCAGGAATTACAGTTCTGTAAATAGGAATAAGTTAGTATTTCTTTTTGAAATCGCCTCTTTTCCAAGCCTTTATAAACTTGGCCCAGGCAATGGGGTTAAGGAGGTTGTTCGGCATGGTCTGGCCGTTGTAATAGAGCTTATCGGCCTGGTTGCTCATATAGTTATGGTAACTTTGGCCTGCAGTATAGCCGTAGCGCTCAGGATCGTAACCTTTCCCGTAAATTTCGCGCATTTCCATGTAGGCCAGGTTACGACGGGCAATCTCAATATCGTCATCCGGGATTTTCAGGGTCAGAAAAGCATGCCTGAACTGTTCCTTGCTGGGCCAGGGGTATATTACCGTTTCGGTGAGCATGATTGTATCCGACGACATCACCTGTATGAGTGAATAGCGGTTTTCGGAGAGGGTATCGGGTATACGGAACAGACCGGATTTATACCCTAAAGCGGAAAACGTGACCAGGTCTTTTTTGTGAACAACAATGGAAAAGAACCCCCAGTAATCGGATGTGGTGCTATGACTGCTTTTACCAACTATGATGTTTGCAAAAGGTACCGGGCGCAGGCTATCGGCGGTGACCACAATGCCGGAGAATTGAACCAGGTCGTTGTATAATTGTGCTTCAGCCCTGAAAGTAGCTGAAGTCAGAAGGATAAACAGGCTTATGGATAAATATGCTCTCATCAGTTGCAAAGATATTTCTTTTAAGCTGCCAACGCAGGGTGTATGGGGCCTGTTTTCAAAAATATTGTTAAAGTGTACCCGAAGTCAACAAAAAAAGCTGTCACCCTAAGGGCAACAGCTCTGCATATATTCATTACAAATGTCTACTTGTTTACAAGAAAGCCTTTTTCGCGGGCTTCTTTCAGGCATGCACTGATGCCTTTTTTGTTGATGGTACGCAGTGCAGAAGTTGAAACTTTAAGTGTTATCCACTTGTCTTCTTCAGGGATAAAGAAACGTTTGACCTGGAGATTAGGGTAAAACCTGCGTTTGGTTTTAATATTTGAATGGGAAACGGTGTTTCCTACAATCATTTTCTTTCCGGTTAATTCACAAACTCTTGACATAGTTTTAGGCTTTTCAAAATGGAGTGCAAAGGTCTATATAAATTTACAAAAATCAAAACAATCTGAAAAAAAACTTGATTATTATCTCCAGGTGAAATCAGGTTGCTTAAAGCGAATTACTATGTGGCTGATATAGAATTAAATGCTGTTAAGCGGACAAGGATTTCAGCCGTTCCCGCTTAATAATTTGAACCTTATTCTGCCAGCCTGGCCCGCAACATATTCAATGCAGCTATTGAGGCTCTCCGGATATTTCTTCCCCTGTGTTCGCCAAACATAAATTTCCGGGCCGAAGCTCCGGTGGGCGTTGCAACGGCAATCCAGGTGGTGCCGACCGGCTTTTCTACGGTTCCGCCTCCTGGACCGGCTATTCCTGATACGGAAATAGCATAATCTGCCTGGAAGCGCTCTTTTATACCGTTGGCCATGGCTAAAACAGTCTCCTCGCTCACTGCACCATAGTCGGATAGTACCTGGTGTGGCACATCGAGAAACTGTTCCTTAATTTCGTTCGAATAAGCAACAACAGAACCTTTAAAATATTCAGAACTTCCTGCAATACTGGTGATCAACTGGGCTATATTACCACCTGTGCAACTCTCGGCAGTGGCTAACGTCAGGTTTTTTGCTCTGAGCAAACGCCCGACAACGGATTCCATAGTATCGTCATCGAAACCAAATATATATTTACTTGCAAATGGATATAACTCTTTCTCCGCCTGGTTTACTGCACCCTGCAGTTGATCACGGTCATTTCCGTAGGCTGTAAGCCGCAACCGGACCATCCCGGGCTGCGGAAGGTATGCGAGTTTGATGAATGGAGGCAGTGCATCTTCCCAGGGTTCTATCAGTTCAGCCAGTGACGATTCGCCTATTCCTTCGGTGAGAATAGTGCGGTGAATAATAATCTTATTATGATTATTCAGAAGCCGGGGGACTATTTCCTGCTCCATGATGGCTTTCATCTCGAATGGGACTCCCGGCATGGAAATGTATATGCAGCCTTCTGATTCGAACCACATACAGGGCGCTGTTCCGTTCGGGTTTTGAATTACTTTGCAACTGGCAGGAACCATAGCCTGTAAGCGGTTAAGTTCCGAAACACTTACTCCCCTGGCACCAAACAGCCTCACTACATTCTGGTAGGCATCTTCACTGAATACTAAAGTGGTTTCAAAATAGTCACAAAGTGCTTGTTTCGTGATGTAATCCTTGGTTGGCCCTAGTCCTCCCGTGATCAGCACCAGTTTTGCCCTTTTGGAAGCTTCTTTAAGCGTACGGAGTATATGATCATGATCATCCGAAATGCTGGTAATCTGGTGAACCCTGATACCGGCCATGTTCAGTTGTTCCGCCATCCAAGCCGAGTTCGTGTCGATAACCTGGCCGATCAGGAGTTCGTCGCCAATGGTAATTATTTCTGCAAGCATATTTCAATTTTTTGTAGGAAAAGCGTATAGCTATACAAGTGTTGGCGCCTGGTTATTGGTTACAGGCACTGAAATTAATGAAAGCCCTTTGATTTAGGAGAATATCGAAGTGAATCCAAGTTCCTTGGGAATTACCGACATGACCGGGATATCCGAGAGGCGGATAAATTCCTGGGCATGGGAGCCTACAAAGAACTCGACAATGCCGATTTCCTGCTGGGTCATAATAATGATCAGGTCGATGTCTCCCTGCTGAGTTGCATAGTTTAAAATGCTAGGTACGAGCGTCTTTTCACCGCCCCTGCTTTCGACAACTTCGAAGGTGCAGGCAATTCCGGCAGCAGAAATAAAATTAGTCACCTGTTCCCCCTGCTGATAGAGTCTTCCTACAATCGAAGGATCATTCTTTGACCATAAGCCTGAAACCACTTTGATTCCAGCGCCGTATATTTTAGCCATTTCGATGCCCAGGTTGACCTTTTGGCGGGTTTCTTTTGTGAGATCGAGTGGAAGTAGAATATTTCGGCAACCATGGTAAATATGCCTGGCATTGAGGATAATAACCGGGCAGGATGCAGACCTTATCACCCTGGATGTATTGGCCCCTACACGCTGGTCCGGCTGATCTTCCTCATCCGAGCTATGAGTTCCCATTACGATGTAATCGGCTTCGATTTCTTTGGCTACTTCAATTATCCGCGAATAGATGCGTCCTTTTTCGACACGGTATGTAATGGGAAGTCCCGAACTGTTAGAAGAGCCGGCTGCTAGTCCGGCAAGCCTTTCTTCAATCCTGGCAAGCATCTCGTCATTCTGTTCCTTGCTGAACATTCCCGCAAAAAGGCCGGATTGTTCATGAACATATAAGAGAACGATGCCTGCCTGAAGCAGTCGGGCCAGGTTATATGATTGATCCAGCGCCAGCAGTGATTGCTTCTGGAAATCTATTGGTATGAGTATTTTAGTCATTACTTCGCTGTTTTGTTTACTTTTGCCTACAAAATTACTTTTTTACCACTTCATTCGCTAATTATGGCACCAATTGCTCAATCAGAACTTATACTAAATCCAGACGGGAGTGTCTACCATTTACATCTGAAACCTGAAAATCTTGCCGATACTATCATAGTTGTAGGAGATCCCGGGCGTGTGAAAGAAATCTCAAAACATTTCGACAAAATAGATTTCCAGGTACAAAATCGTGAACTCTACACTCACACGGGTACTATAGGCAACAAGCGCCTTACTGCTCTTTCGACCGGCATGGGAACCGATAACCTGGATATTGTGATCAATGAACTGGACGCCGTTGTTAACATTGACCTTAAAAGCAGGGAACCCAAGACAACCCATACAAAACTGAATATTATTCGAATGGGAACCGCGGGTGCTTTGCAGTCCGATATCCTAGCAGGCGATTTTGTGGCTTCTTCCTACGGCATGGGTATGGATGGGCTTTTATATTTCTACGATAATGGCAAGAGCGTCATGAATGCTGCACTTGCCAAAGCCTTCGTGGATTACGTTCAATGGGATGCCAACCTGCCGGGGATTTATGCAGTGCCCTGCTCGCAAACACTAATGGATAGGCTGGGAAAAGACCTAATACAAGGTATAACACTCACTGCTCCTGGCTTTTACGGACCGCAAGGTCGCGAATTGAGGCTGAAACTTGCTTTCCCCGAGTTGAACCACAGGATCGAAAGTTTTGAATTCCAGGGAAGACGGATTTCTAACTTCGAAATGGAGACTTCCGCACTGTACGGGCTGGGTAAAATGCTTGGACACGAAACACTTACTATCTGCACCATAGTGGCGAACCGTGTAAACCAGACCTTTGCCACAGATTACCATGCCGATATTGAACGTCTCATCCAATTAATAATCGGGCGTTTGACTGCTTAAAGCAGGTAAATCATTAAACGCCAGTTAATACCAGAATTTTAGTTTTTTCATTTTTGCCGGGATGAACCTTTCATTCCCGGCATTTGTTATTTAGGCAAACAAATACTTAAATATAATGGTGAATACTTCAATGTGGATAAAAGCCTTACGTGTTATACCACAGATAACAAAGACGGAGTGGAATACACTCGATGTAATTTCACGATGGCTTATTGCCACCCGTGCGGCTGTTTTTATAATGACCGCTTTGGCTGCTGCTATTGGTGGATTGCTGGCTTACCGCAGCGGTCATTTTTCGTGGGATTTATTTATTCTTAGCCTCATCGGGATAGTAATGGCGCATGCCAGCAACAACCTGCTGAATGACCTTGTTGATCATAAACGAGGAATCGACAAGGATAATTATTACCGCTCACTTTATGGTCCTCAGCCGCTGGAACACGGCTTGCTCAGCATGAAAAGCTTTATGACCTACTTGTTAATAACCCTGGGAATTGCACTTTTAATCGGAATCTACCTGGTTGCAGTTACAGGTGTGGGAGCCTTCTGGTTGCTTGGCGCAGGACTTTTCTTTTTATTATTCTATACCTGGCCGTTGAAATATTACGGGCTGGGAGAACCTTCGGTAATATTGGTTTGGGGACCGCTTATGGTAGGAGGGACCTACTTCGTGGTTTCAGGCGGGCAGTGGGACAACTGGGTTGTATTGCTGAGCCTGGTGTATGCATTAGGACCTACTACCGTGCTTTTCGGGAAACATACGGATAAGTTGCTTGAGGATAAAGCCAAGGGTGTACGCACCCTCCCCGTGGTAATTGGGCAGAAAGCGGCCCGCTATGCCACCATTGTATTTTGGGTGCTGCAATATGCATTTATTATTGCTCTTGTGCTCACCGGCCGCCTGGGACCTGCCATGCTGATCGTTTTATTTGCCATTCCTAAACTGGTATGGGCGTCAAAAATATTCCTGAAACCCAGGCCAGCGGTTAAGCCGGAAGGCGCTTCGGGGGAAGGTTGGCCGCTGTACCTTGTGTCGCATGCCTTTATCTACAACCGCGTATTTGGGATGCTTTTCCTGCTTGGATTGATAGTCGATGTTGTTCTGTATAAATTTGGTTTTGTGTGGAACCTTTTATAGCTCTTAGATAGAACCAATGCCATTCCCCGCAGGATATTTCCTTCGGGGTTGGCAACTGGTTTGTTCCTTAACTGTATTTTAATGCGTTTTGCTAGCGGTGTGCCTGTTGAACCAGTTTCAGCGGAATTGAAAATTACAGGCAGAATTGCTCATGTCTTTATTAGCATTAACGTATTATCGCTCGTGTCGAAGCTTCTGAGTAGCAGCCAAAAAGTGATCTTAATTCTTCAATCCAGACCTTCTGAGCTTTATTGTTTGATGATTTTGACAATCCCGGTGCGGGATTCAATAGTAACTTTCAGGAAATAGATACCGGGTGACAGGGTAGTGAAATCCTGCTCCTCAATATTTGTTCCTCTCCAGAAAATTTGCCCCAGCATATTTGTGAGTTCACAGTACATATTACCTAACGGGGATATTAAATTTATCTGATTACTGAAAGGATTCGGATATACTTTTAATTCAGGCAATACATTTTCTTTAATCCCGTTAGGATATTTCTCTATAAAATCTCCCGGGCTCAGGTTCCTGCCTGTAAAGGCTGCATAATCGGGTGGATACCTGTAAATTCTGAAAACAGAATTCATAGTTTCTTCGGGCCTTACCGGGTTATGAGGTATGGTGTCACCTTGAGTTAGCGGGCCGGTATTGTCGACCGGGTTGATATATTTCCAGACTACTTCGCCAGCCGAGGTTACTTCGTAAAATGTACCTGAAGGCCCGTCGCAAATGATGGTATTCCCGTTCGGCATCCGTTCGGCTCCGGAAATGTCATGTGCAAAAAGAGAAGCCGGGGGATTGGCCACATAGGTCCAGGTAAGATTTGAAGGACCGAATGCGGAGCCGGCGCTGATTGAATAATTTCCGGAAGCATCAACCGGGGGCGTAATTTCATCTATGCTGGAATAGTTGCGGGTTAGCCCGTTATTAAAGGCAAGTAAATTGCCGGCGCCGGGGTTGCCAGGTTTTATCCATTCCGCGTCATGCTGTTCCGAATACATCTGGTTCGCTACTGTTCCAGCCCCATAGGTCAGCGGATTTCCCCAACGGTAGAGCAGATCGCCGCCTTTGCCCCGGTTACCCCCGGTATGGCCGGCCGACTGAGCCGTGGTTGTGCTGTGATCCACTATCCAGACCTCACTGTTCCCCCTTACACTCATGGCTATCTGGTTGAATTCGGGATGAAAGTCAATGGCGTTCATGTGGTTCCAGAAGAGGGGAAGGTTCCGGTGGTCACCATCGCAATCAATGAGTTCAGGATGAGCACTTACTACTCCATAATTTGATTTTGACGGATCAAAATCCTGTACCAGGTGATCCCATACATGCCACTCCCACACAACCGTTCCCCCGCTGGGATAAGTGGGTTGAATTTCTATAATACAGTCGGGTAGCATGAACCCTTTCTGCTGAACCTCAGGCTGGAACTTGGAGGGATCAAAACCGGCCGCTATAGCTTCGTTATATGTTTTTTTCTCTACCACCAGCATGATAATATTCCCGTTCGGCAAACGCTTGATATCATGATGCTGCATATAGCTGGTGGTCGAATAATCCAACGACCATACCAGGCTGTCATCCCAGTCATATTCTTCAATCCTTCCGCCTTCCCCACCACCGGTGCCCAGGTTTCCCTGAGTCATGCAGGTTCGCAGTAAATGGCCGTTTTCGAGCAGGTAAACGGATTGACCCGGGGCAAATGTGCTCTTGTTCCATTCGTGCATTTTCCTGCCATCGTTGTTGATGAGGTAAGTCATGGTATTCTGCTTGGGAGCAAAAAGAGTGTAACCTTTGAACGTCCCGGCTGTATCGTTGAGCATAATTCCCATGGTCCTGGTCTGAGCATCAGTATTTACTGCCAGTAACTGCAAGGAAAGCCAAAGACCTGAAATAAATTTAATTTTCGTGCACATAGGTATACCGAATTATTTAATGAAGATCATTTTTTTGCTCAGCAGCCTGTTGTCAGCTTTCAACACATAAAAGTATATACCGCTCACTACTTGCATGCCGTTTTCGTTGTTAGCATCCCACCTTACCGAATAGTTCCCTTCCGTATAGCGGCTGTCAGCAAGCGTTTTGATATAATTCCCCGCGAAGTCATATATCACCAGGCTGAGTTGCCTGGGTTCGCTTAGCGCGAATTCAATGGTTGTACTGTTCGAAAAAGGGTTTGGATAGTTCTGTTTAAGGACATCAGTTGTTTCTGGAATCGTTTGTTTATCGCTGACTGAAAGGTCATTAGGTGTGTAATAATCCGGAGTTGCACCCGTCATCGTATTCCCGGGCGTAAGGTCATGCCCGGTCAGAGCCGGATGATCGGCCGTATAGCGGTAAGCCCGGAAAACCCCGTTGTAGGTCGGGTAATGATCGGTTTTTAACCTTTTTATTCCATCACGGGTCATGGGGTTAATATATTCCCATACAATAGAAGTATCGGCAGGCGCTACTTCGAAAAAATGGCCGTCGTTCATGGAACATACAAGAGTATTCCCGTTAGGTAATCGCTGGGCACTTGATCCGATGGTACTGAAAAAAGAGGTGTTATTTTTACTGGAGAAGGTCCATGCCACCTGTTTCGAAACATTCTTCTTCTCCTTCATCAGGTTTCCATCGGGTGAACTCACAATAGAGTACCCGGCTTCGGGAGGATTGACATAATGTCCTGTATTCATGCCTGCTGAATTCAGGTATGGGTTGATCTCGATGATGTACGACTGTGGGGTGAGCTCAAAAAGGTTCTGGGCATTGCAGAAAACCATGAAATTACCCTCCCCGGGCAAGCCGGGTTTAATCCATTGTATATCATGGGATCCTCCCAGTTGTTTATGGCCGGAAGTGGCTTTTTCCCAGTTATCGAGTACCGAAGGAGGATCTCCCTTGTTGTATTTGGCAGGGTCCCCGAACCTGTATTTAAAGTCCCCTGCAGTGCCAGAAGCCAGGCTGATGCTGCTGTCGAGCATGCCCGCAATAAATGTGTTCCCGTGATCCACCACGTAGAATTCTCCATGTACTGAATTAATGACAATTAAATCCAGTTCCTGGTTATAATCGAGGGAGTTGCAGTGCATCCAGTCGCTTTTCACAGGGTTGCCCCGGAGGTTCAGGTTGATTCGCCCCGGTGTGTTTGCAATAACGCCGTAGGTAGATTTTGATGGGTCAATATCCTGGACCACATGATCGAAAAAGCACCATTCCCAAATGACATTCCCATACCTGTCGACCTCAACAATAGCATCCATTTGGGCATCAGCATAATTGTGCGAGGGATCGCATCCTGCATCGAGGCATTGCTGCACTGTCAGGTCTTTATTAGCGATATAAATAAATGTAGAATCGCCGAGTTTTGGATTAAATATTTTAGCAAAATCGTGATGTCCATGGTAATTAGAGCGTGATTCGGAATATTGCCACACTGTATTGCCGTTCCAATCCAGTTCCTTCCAGGTATTCTGGTTGCTGGGATTACCACCCACCGCATCAAGTAGTGTACCTGACTCCGTAAACCTGGGATTGGTGCCTATATTCCAGGTATGGATTACATGTCCTTCCATATCAATCAGGTAGGTGGTTCCACGGGTGCCAAAAAGTGTATAGCCGTTATAAGATTTTGAAATATCCCAATAGTGTGTTTCTGTTGGGACCATAAAACTTTCCTGGGAGAAGGAATAAGCCGCACTCAGGAAAAATGCGGAAATAAGAAGTAAGTTTTTCATGCTGCCTGGTTTTAGTTTATTAATATCATGCGTTTCGTAAAGTTTCTGTCTCCGAGTTGCAATGAGTAGTAATAGATGCCGGATGGGTATGTCTTTGCATTCCATTCAAAGCTGTGTGTCCCTTCACTTAATTTTCCGTTAACCAGGATAACCAGCTTTTGTCCCAAACAATTCCGGATTGTTAATGAAGCAAATTCGGGATTTGGTAATTCAAAACTTATGGTGGTAGTGATTTGAAACGGATTAGGGAAGTTCTGTTTTAAAAGATCAGGGTAAGCTTTGTTTTCGATGATTCCTGAAG
>JBAXXB010000122.1:0-12035 GCA_037128115.1 Bacteroidota bacterium | reverse complement strand
CCAGTGGCCAGAGACGTTTGCGTGTTAGAAGATCCTTGAGTTTTTTCAACATATTCTTGATTTTCGGAAGTAAAAAAGCACTAAATATTTTGGATTGGGGTAAATTGAGCTGATATGAGCCAGAAAAGGAGAATATCAGATGTGTTGCGGCAGAACGATGCTAGTTAGATGATTGGATTTTTACTGATTATTAAGTGATCTTCAGTCTTCAAACGTGGTGTACTAAAAGTTTTTTTGTAATCGATTGTGAGCTGGTTTTCGTTGAGGCGGATATTTTGGGTTTAATACTGTTAAATCTCTTGGTGATTATTTATATCAAATTCCTTCCTTCTTTCATTGTGCTTATTTGGGATTTCATGGTACCATAAGTTCCCTATTTTATGGTTTTATTTCACAAAAGCATCTTGTATATAGTGATTGTTTTTTGATGAATTACTCAAGTAAAAGTAACAATAAGCTGTAAATATTTTATGCTGTACGGTTTTTTTGCCAGATCATGCGAAGTGCAATTAATAGAATAGCCGTTGTTCCAGAAAAAGTATTTTATAGGAATATATATTGAACAATTCGCTCAGTTTTAGGCTTAATGGTGTCGGGCTAAAAAGAGAGGTATAAAGTGTGGGGAAGCTATGAAACCAGTTAATTGTTCAACCCAAATTACCGAAATGACGCCAAGTAAACAGAATTTCAGATTTTGAATCGAATTATAAAATGGTTTAATCACTTGTGGTTGTGTGATACAAAAAACTTTTGGCTGGCCAAGGGAGTTACAACTCCAGCTGAAAAGATTATTTTTCTGTGTTATAATTATTAAATATTCTCAAAATCAGGTTGTTCAGGTAAATCTTTGAAAACCTTGAAAGCCAATTTGTTTTCTGGCAGGAAAATGGCCGTTGCAGTGAGAAATATTAGAAGTATATCAGTTGAGAAATTACAATGTTGCTGATACCATAGTTCCAAAGCCCCTTTATACGGTGCTATATATAAACGGTCGAACTCATGCGGATTAATATTTGCATCGGAATGCAATTTCTCCTCATCCCGGAAAATCAGAGAAGCTATTCCGGTTAATCCAGGTTTACAGTTGTAGAAATTTTGTTTAATATTATCGGAAAATTTTAAAAAATCGTTCTCCATGAGTGGTCTTGGACCCACAACAGACATTTCGCCCAGTAGGATATTGATTAGTTGGGGTATTTCATTTATCTTAGAACCTCTCAGATACTTGCCCATAGGAGTTAACCGCCAGTCATTTTTCACTGTAATACTCCCTGTGCCTAATCCAGGGCTTGCTTTAAGCATAGTTGCAAATTTCCATATTTTGAAAATGCGGTTTTTATACCCTCTTCGTTCCTGAAGGTAAAAGATGTATCCTTCACCTGTTAATTTCAAAGCAATGGCCAGTGGAATGAAAAATGGCAGAAATAGTACAATCCCCAAAAGTGAGGCGATGATGTCGAGTATGCGTTTAATAATCTTGTACATGGTTAACATTTAGTTATCATGATTTTACATGAATCAGTAAAATGGAAGTATCTCTTTTAGTTTTTAGGATTTTATGACAATTATTTTAAGATGTACCTAAGGCCTATACATTTTATATGACTACATCTGGGAGTCCAAACCTTTACCTGTTTCGATATGGGCGAAGTTTGGAAGATATTCCTTTAGGATTTCAACGATATGTGCTTTTGTAACGTCCCTGTTGGCAAAAAGGAGGTGCAGACTGTTAAAAATCTCTTCGATTTCGTTAACCGCTCTTTTTTTCGAATTCTTAACCACTCCTAAGTTAATGAATGAGTCATTATCGAGTTTTTCGTGTTCTGTATAAAACTCTTCGAACGATTTCTCCCCAGAAGTGGATGATCCAAAGAAATAAACTGGATATGCTGTTGATGCCTCATTGAATAGTAAGATTTTTTGCCTGGCTTCTTCCTCAGTCTCACATATATCGGGAGTTAACCCCATGGTTTGCAATAAATCAATAGCCATCTGATCAAAAGGAATCATATCCGTTGCTTCATCCAATTTAGGGAAAAAGATATCACCAGATTGACCCATTACGGAAGCCAAAAGGCAAAGTTGACCGGATTCCTGGGGTGAAACAAAAAAACGGCGGATTCCCCTAGGACATGACCATGGTTGTTTTTTCTGCATACGATCAAGAAACCCAATAGGAAGACTGCCATTCGAAAATGCCACATTTGCAAACCGGGCAGTTACAATCGGTAATTTATCCGAATAGGCCATGATGAGTTCTTCCATCAGTTTTTTGCTGGCACCCATAATATTGACCGGGTTTGCTGCCTTATCAGTGGAAACGCAGAAGAAATGTTCTGGAGGCGATTGAATTAAGAGGTCCAGTAGCTTTCGTGCCTTTAATACATTGTTCTCAATCATAGCTTCGATTGAAAAAATATCTTTTTCGCTACGCACATGCTTATGAGCTGCAAAGTTGGCCACAATTTCAAATGGCCCGTGAAACTGAAATAGTTTTTCGAAAACCCTGTCACCAAAATTTACAGGGTATGTAATGAACTCCTCCGGAATATTATACTCACCTGAGCTCCTCACATCACGAACTAACTCAGTTAATGCGTTTTCGTTGATATCGACGACTACAAGTTTCCGGATATTGAATTTCAGAATCGCTTTGATATAAGATGAGCCAATAGTGCCGGCACCTCCGATAACTAAAACTGATTTTCCATTAATACGTGCCTGCATTTCAGCATCATATTTCAGGAAATCGCTTTTTAAAAGGCTATGTTCCCTTTTTGTAATAAATTTTTTAATGAAAAAATCGAGGTCGAAGGATGTTTGCATGTTTGTTTTTATTTTGAACCACATAGGCACATAGTTCATATAGATTTATTTTTTTTATTTTTTTTAAACCACATAGGCACATAGGTCACATTGGGTTTTTACGTCATCCTGTAGCCTAGAATAATAGCACTACTTGGAATATTGACTACACGATCGGCAAACCAGATAGAATTTTCGAGGCTATCAGTCTGGCAATGTGCAAACATTGGTAAGCGGCTCATTAGTTCCCAGATAGGACGGGTCATCACACCGTTTTTGTTGGTGTATTCCAATACTTCGGTTTGCTGAGCCTTGTCGTCAGTAATAATCACATTTAACCAGTAATTTGATTTACAATGCTCTGGTTCCGAAAAGAATTTGAATTCTGTATCTTTAAAGAATTCCCCGTATTTTTCGGCTAGGGTACGTTTAAGGTAGAGTAGATAATCCAGGCTTTCCATTTGCGCACAACCCATAGCCGCATTTAAATTGGTAAGCCGGTAATTATACCCTATATGATCGTGTACATACTCCCAGGCATGCGGTACTTTTGCCTGTGTAGTAAGGTGCTTGGCCATTTTAGCCAATTCTTCATCATCCGTCAATATCATTCCACCGCCACCGGTTGTAATTATTTTATTGCCATTAAAACTCAGAATACCAAACTTGCCGAAAGTGCCTGTATGCTTTCCTTTATAATAACTACCAATACTTTCGGCAGCATCTTCGACCATTGGAATGTGATATTTATTCAGAACTTCAAGGAGTTCATCGATTCGGACCGGGTGGCCGAAGGTATGCATAGGGACGCAGGCAGCGATGCGGCGACCTGTGGTTTTATTAAATGGAAAAAAAAGACCCCCTTCGGTTCCCCCGGAGGGGGAAAGGCCCACACTCTCAGTTCCCACGAAGGAGGAAAGATTGATTTCACGCATTTCGACATTGGCTCGAAGCCAGGCTTCGACTGCGTTAGGTGAAAGCCCCATGGTTTCCTGATCGACATCCAGAAAGACAGGATGAGCCCCTACATAGGAGATGGCATTTGCCGTGGCAATAAATGTCAGGGATTGGGTAAGTACTTCATCATCGCGCTTTACTCCTGACAAATGCAATGCTATATGCAATGCAGCTGTGCCATTCATGGCGGCTACCGCATATTTTGAGCCTGTATAATCGGCACACATTTTCTCGAAGCGGCCCACAAACTCGCCAACACTGGAAACGAAATTGGAGTCGATGCAGTCGTTGAGGTATTTCTTCTCGTTGCCGATAAAGCGTGGATCGTGCAAGGGGATAAAGTCAGTGGGTTCATGAAAAGTGGAACGGATAAAGTTGGTGAGGGATTTAAGGTCAGACATGTTTAATTATTTCTGTATTTTTGAATTGAAAGTGCTAAAGGGTAGGTCAGCATTATTGCTATTATTGAGTGCCCACTCCTAAAAGGGCTGAGCATTTATGGTTTTTACTTTGATACTAAAAGTACCCCACTGGATGAAGGTAATAATTTCAGCATACTTTTGACCGGAATAATCCATTGCCTCAATTAGACCGGCCAGTTCCCTGTCCATATTATGCTGGTCTAATTGCCAGCTAACCTTGTAAAGACTATGATGTTTTCCATTTTGAAATACAACAAAATCATACTCCTTCTTTTCCGAGAAATAAAATGTCACTGGAGTATTTCGGCGCAGCTGCATAAATACCATATTTTCAAGAGGCCTGCAATATAGTTATTAACGGCTATTACGGTAGTAATGCTTGGCGCCAATGCTTTCAAAGGTTTTTTTACTGTGCATTTCAACTGTTTCCATCCAAGCTTTTGCAAAAGTTTTCCTAGAGTTGCTTTTTTAGTGGTGTAAGCCAGAAAATAATAAAAAAAAATCTCAACTGATTTTTTTGCTTCTTAAAGGCTGTATCCATAATCGTTGAAATACAGATGGGGCGAATACACTAAACTTATACCTTGCTCGTCAACAAAGTGGAAAAGCAATATCCTTACTTTGATTTCATTTTTTTAATTCAGTTGTGCTGCTTCCCCTGGTTTTCTATTTAAAGAAACTTATATACAAAGGTAAGACTAATAGGTGGTTGTGGATGAATTCAAATTATTTTGAGGCAGGTAAAATGTTAATATACTAGTATGTAAGTAGTTATCGTGAATATGTACCAGGGATTTGTTGCTTGTGATTGGGGCTTCAAAAAATTTAAATATGATTTTTAGTTTTCCCGATTGGGTTCTTCTATTTCGTGAGACTCGTCAGATTCTATAGTTGGTTCTGGTAGATATGGGATCCTTTGGAACTTGGGTGTTATCAGTTTGTTGAGGTTGATGTAGAATTTCATCAATTGGCTGGGCTTTAATGCGCGGAGTGTTTATTCGACGTTTGCATCAATTAATGTGAATTCCTTATTGAGTAGTTGATCCTGCTTTTATTTTATACGTGAGACGACTCCTTTTGGCCTGAAGCCGGGATGGCCTTTTGTGAATTTGCCATCAGTGTTTCTGCCTTCGTTCATTACTGCCTGGTTTTTAGACTTCTTACATAAACATTGTATTTTAGGCTTTTTATAATTTTATGCGATTGTATTTACTAACTCTTTTTGCTGAATTAGTAATAGTACGAAAATACTAAGAAATATTGCTTTTTTAAAAATTTACTGGAAATATTGCCAATGTTTACGAGGGGAGGTTTAAAAATGTGCTAATGTGCTAATGTGCTAATGTGCTAATGTGATGATGCGATGATAGGATGATAGGATGATGGGACGGATGAATTAATGGGAGAGGGTTAAAGTGTGGAAGTGGCATGGATTCGCTTTGCGTGATCAATTAGCCCAATTATCATCAAGCTTTTTTCCCAGGAGAGTAAAAAATATGATCTTTATATCGAGGAAGAAAGTCCAGTTTTTTACATAGTTATTGTTTATCCGGACTTTTTCGGGGTATAGAAATTCATCATTGTACTTTATTGGATCGGGCTGCTCAGATAACAGTTCTTCTTCATTTGAGTATTTGATGCTTGCGGCTCCGGTGAGGCCGGGGCGGAAGGTGAGCAGCAGGCGGTCATTACCCGTTAGTTTATCAGCGTATCCAGGCACATCGGGGCGAGGACCGACAAAACTCATATCGCCGATCAGGATGTTCCAGAATTCGGGAAGTTCGTCGAGTTTGTATTTACGCATGGTGGCACCCAATGGGGTGATACGGCTTTCGCCTTTTACAGAAATCGTGCTCCCGCCATGATTTACTTTCATTGTGCGGAACTTTACCATGCGAAATAGCTTTGCATGGCGACCTACCCTATTTTGCCTGAAAAATACCGGGCCAGGCATTTTAAGTTTTATGAGTACAGCAATTATTAGCAGTGCCGGGGAAACTACAATCAATCCAAAGATAGATGCTGCGATGTCGAATAGTCTTTTTAAAATCATTATTGCTTAGTTGTCTGATTTATAATATATGCACTTGGTTTGTAAAGAGCTTTATTGATTTATTAAAGCTTTCAGTTGCAGAACTGAATTCTTGTTTCTTTGAAACAGCTACAATTATAGGGTTACCTGGTAATATATTTTCACAATTTATGAATATCAAACATCCAGAAATTTGCAATTTTTAGAAATTCCATCAGTACTGTCTGAATTCCTTCCTTTGTTTTCCACCAGCCTACGCCAGTATAGTTCGTGTATTTACTAGGGCTGCAATAGACTACTACCGGCATACCTTGTTTTTTAAACGCTTTAATGAATATTATAGTAGCGCGGCGCGTGTGATCGGATGAACTTACTAATGTAAGGGTATCAATACTTGGATGGGCCCTGATATATTCGCGAACGAGGACTGCTTCGTCCTGGGTGCTTTGGGCATCACCCGGAAGTAAGATAATGCTGTCTGCAGGTATTCCAAGAGCGACCGAAGCGTCGCGGCATTGTTGGGTGGTGCTTATGATGGTTGCTCCACGGGCCTGCAGTTCACGATATGCGTCCATGTTTTCATGCACAATTATCAACTTATTTGCAAGGCCACTTTTATATAAGTCTGCTGCCTGTAAAACCCTGTCAGGAATGGATCCCATCAGTAGTACCATGGCGTCCGCTTTGTGTTGTGGTCCGGGTTTTACAAGGTAGGTGCCCGCGTTCCGCATGATGATCGCCATTCCTGTTGCTAAAAACAGGAAGGCGGTTATAAGGAAATAGGACTTTTTATTCAAGGTTTTTTGGTTAGGAAGGGCAATGGTCGGCTTGAGGATGATTAGTAAGGAGTAGTAAGTAGTGAGTTAGGCTGGTTTACAGAATTTCTCAGTAGTGTTCATTATCGAAATAAGCATGCGATGGACTTCATTATATTTTCCTGTCAATTCAGTATGTGTTTGTGAATTAATATATTGACAGTCTTTCGAGAAATCGAGCCAGACTTCAGTTTCGTACTCTTCCCCAAGTGAATCACTTAGCTTACTTATAAAATGCTTTGGGTAAATCTTCTTAGACCATGCTTCTGCTATATTTGTAGCGATCGATCTCGATGACCTCCTGATCTGATCTGTAAGGGAATATTTTTCTTCCTTTGGAAAAGTCTTTGAAATTTCGAAAATCTCCATGGCAAGATTGTAAGCCTTCTGATAAACTATTGAGTCCTTAAAGCTGTTAATTACTTAGGGTCTGCTTATAAACTCACCGTCCCAAATTAATCAGAACTCTAGTGGGTGCCAATATTTGGATGCTGGAAAGTATAGCTCGCTGAAAAACGCTCACATTATTGATTAATGCTATCACAATCTGCTTTGCTGATAAACGGAACCTTGCTATTAAGGCAAAGAACCGGCACGGGAGTGCTGCCCCGGCCAGAGTGACCAGGTTCAGCACTAAAAAGATGCTGGCAATCCACGATTCGCTTGTTTGTTTCAGCCTGGCTTTAATCCGGTTTAACCCATAGCCTGTTTTAGCCTGTCCAAACTTGCCTTCAATTGGATTTCTTTCTCCCGGACTTAAGTGAATGGACACTGCCGAAGGTCTTCCTAGTGGTTTGGCTAAAAGCTTTATTCCTTTTTCTTTCAGCGCTGCCCGATTTATTCGCGTACAATAAATTTGGTCTGCCAGCACCTCCCGAGGGTAAAACCCAAACCTCTTCCGATATTTTTCCACATAATCCATCATATGGCTTCCTTCATTGAAAGCATCCCAACTAAGTTCATCCAAAAAGGATATCCCATCAATGAGTGAAACATGGATTTTAGCCCCAAACTCAACTTTGGCCTGACTTTTCCCACGGACAATAGGCCTGACATGGGGCTGATGGATACTTACTATGCGGTGATCAATACTATGGCTACGGGCATCATACATCTGCTTTTGCTGTTCATACAGCGTGGTAATCACCAGAAAATACTTGTACTCCTTTGGATCAAAAGGAATATGCTGGTACGTATCAAGCAATTTGTTTATGGAACGTAGGTCGCGTGAGAGAAACCTTAATTGACTGCCCACGGCCTTGCGGATGGCTTTGCGTGTCTTGTTCTTCTTTTGGGCCGTCTGCAAATACATTCTACGAGCAACCTCCCGATAAGTCCTTGGTTTCTTTCTATGCAGGTTCGGGATGTAAAGTTGGTCTATCAATTGTTCAGCCTTTTCCCTTGCTTCTGATAACAGATTTAAATCTGTAGGATAGGCAATGTCTTGTGGACAAGCCGTGGCATCAAATATAATCCGACCCTTGTTACCTCCCTCTGGCCCTTTGTCTTCGAATTTATCATCGGGTTTGGGATCTGTTGGTCCCTCTTTTTGCGATTCAAACTTCGCCTTCAGGGCAACGATCCGTTCATTTATCGCATTTAACTGTTCAAGACCTAGCCTCTTGCGAAAATCAACAAACAAGGATGCATTAAAAGGCGTCTCGTTTGTGAAACTGGGATAGCCCAGAAAGTATTGCATGTAAATGTTCTCCGATATCTGATCCACTGTCTCCCGGTCATCCAGGTTGCAAAGATGCTTGATAATCATTGAACCAATTACTACTCTTGGACTTAGAGGGCGCCGGCCTGTTTGACTAACTCCTACATGTTTAAGATACATATTGCTGATCTCATCCCAGGGTACCAGATGAGCTAACACAACCCAACGATTTTTAGGGTTAAGTTTTCGCTCAAAAGGAGTCTCGAATCCGGCGAGTGTCAGCTGAGTTGGACTGACATATTGGGGGGTAGGTGCAACCTTTCTGTGGGTCTTGTTCATATTCCCGTGCATTTGATTGATCAAATATAGGCATAATTACCTGGTGAACAAGTCCTTGTTATTTAAACAGCAGACCCTACTTACATGCTATTAAAATTAAGTGTTAAGTATAGTGAAGTGAGTGCGAGTCTTGCTTCTTATCTCTCACCTCTCTCACTTAATCTTTTCAACATACCCGTCACCTCAAAATATCTTTCTCAGCAGCACCATCGTACTGTCGACGACAAAGCCCTGAAGTAAGGAAGAATCATTCATTTCCTGTACGTTAAGCCCACTACTTACAGCTTCGATGCGGTTGACTTTTCGTTTGAGCAAGTCTTCAATAATACCAGTTTCGAGCATGGCGATGTACTTGGGATCGTTATAATGCTTTTGCATAAAATAATAGAAATATTTAACTAAACCGGGTTCTGCAAAAATGCCGGTGCGAAAGCCGATCAATTGTTCGCTTTGCTGGTTGAATAGTCCATAAACAAATTGTTTCGGGTAGCTGCATAAGGATTTTAAGATATATAGCTCGAGCCGTTTCTTTGCAAGGTCGTTTGATATCAGAGGGTCGCGTGTAAAACGATCGTCGGAACTATGCTGGGCTGCTATGGCAAGAATGGCTTTTTTATTGGCTGCTTTATTGCTTATCAATTCACATACAAACGGGAATGAATATCTGGAACTTACCGATGGATCGATATGCTCCAAATGCCTGAAAATCCTGAACTCGATAAAGCGAAATCCTAGGTCTTCAAAGGCATGGATGCCGGTTAAATCGCTTGCATTTAGTTGGTGTTGTGTATAGTAAGGGTTTTTATCCGTAATAAGTGTAGTCTCATTTTGTGCATATTCACCGGCACTTGTTTCGGGCCCTAGCTGAATGATGTTTCGGTTGAAAAGCCGGGATTCGACTTCGAGGAGCTTGTAATTCATCTTTGTTGTGTGAAGAGAGTGATGAGTATGGAGTAGTGAATGAAGCGAAGGAAGTGGTTGTGCTGTTGCCACTTATACCTTCTCAGGTTTTTCGCACATACTTTTGAGTGTTCTTCCTGATCCTTTTCGATACTTCCAACCATTTTAATTTGGGATTTTCAAGTAGAACCGGTATGTCGGAATAGTCAATATATTCGAAGCAGGTGAGGCTTTTCAGAACATTAACTTCGTTGAAAGACAATGAGGAGACGCAGAGCTACTAAGCTTATATTCGGTTGGCCAGTTTGTGAAACTCTGTGTGAAATTTTGCAATTCTGCGGTTTTTTTTAATTTTCAGATTCTAAAGGGCATTACTATGTGAAGTGTGAATTTATCCTCAATTAGTTTTTGCTTGTTTTGTGGATAGTCCAGTCTATCTGTTTCTGGACCCTATGGGATGATATTGCGGCTGAAGAGACGGGATTTGAATAAGAGGGACTGCAATGCATTTAATTTTTTAAAATCTATTGTGTCGATCTACCTTAGTGTAAGTCCTCCATCAATGGTCAATATACTCCCTGTCATCCATTTGGTTGCATCAGATAAAAGGTAAATCGCGGCATACGCGACCTCCTCCGATTTGCCATACCTTCCAAACGGGTAATTGACAATATCTTTCGATTTATCCTCATCGGATAATACAGGAGATAAATCTGTATTAATCATCCCTGGCTGAATAGCATTTGCTCTAATATTAAGTTCTGCTACCTCAAGAGCCAAACCTTTAACAAATGAATTAAGGGCACCTTTGGATGACATGTACATTATACTTCCAATTGAAGCATAGTTCGCTGCAACTGAAGAAATAAATACAAGAGAGGATTCAGGTAACAATAGTTTTTTTTTGTAAAGTTTTTGAGTTAATACTACAGGAGCAACGAAATTTATCCGATGAAGATTTAATAGGCTGTCTTCGCTGATAAATTTCAACGGTAACCTTTTAGAAACACCTGCAGAATGAACAACTCCATTTAGAGATGGTAGTTGATCTACCAAATGATCAATATCAGAGGATACTGATAAATCAGCTGTTACAGACTTATGCCCTTCTCTAACAAGTAAACTAAGCGTTTCTGTTAATCTTTGAGCATTGCGTCCGGTTGCAATTACTTTAGCTCCCATTTTCGAACATTCAACGGCAATTGTTCTGCCTATTCCAGAGGAGGCACCGGTAACTAAGATTGTCTTTCCTTCAAGTGAAAAGGGATTTGAACTCATTTTAAATTGGCTTAGATTTCAACAATATCGCTGGTATAACAGTCTTTAAATTTGAATATAGCACTGGCCCAGGTCATTCCAACGCCAAAACCTGATATTAATAATTTCTTATCGGTCAGTTTGTCTTTTAATTCCGATACTATTGTTAAAGGAATTGAGACAGAAGAAGTATTCCCATATTTTGCAATGGTTGATGGAACCTTTGACGTGTCAAGTTTCAATTTCTTTGCCAGGTAGTTGTTGATAAAATCATTTGCCTGGTGAAAAACAAAATAATCCAACCTAGATTGATCCAGACCGGAAAGAGCCATAATGTTTTTAATATCAGAAGGTATTTCCTTAATTACAAAATTAAAAACATCGCCACCATTCATATAGCCATGCTCTTCACTACGAATATTTCCATGTTCATCGACAACTTTTTCTTTAAGCGTTTCTAAAGAACTTGGATTGCGGTAACCACCTGCATTCATTTTGATCAGGTCTTCTTTTGATCCATCCGAATTCAGAGAGAAATAGCTTTTGCCAAATTTCTCATCCCGTTCAATCAGGGCTGCAACGCCACCGTCACCAAAAATAAAAGCTGTTTTACGGTCTTTTGGTGAATAAACCTTTGACCTGGTTTCTCCATCCAATAACAAAGCTTTACGTAAACCACTCCTTTCCATCATTGAATAAATCACCGACATACCGTATATAAATCCGGAGCATCCAAGGGTAAGGTCAAAAGCGATTGTGCTGTGTGGCAGGCCTAACCTGTGTTGTAAAATGATGGATGTAGCAGGCATGCGGTAATCAGGTGTTTGCGACACGAAAACCAGTAAGTC
>JBAXXB010000121.1:0-12060 GCA_037128115.1 Bacteroidota bacterium | reverse complement strand
TTGTGCTGCAGGGCAGATTGGTCAAAACGGCCCGGAGGAAATAACGATCAGCACGGGTAACCGGAATTTTTCGGGCAAACAGGGTAAAGGTGCCATGTACCTGGCCTCACCGGGAGTTGTCACTGCTTCAGCCATTGCCGGGTATATCACCACACCCGATGATATCCCTGATACTGCAGCAATATTTTCCAAGCCTGGCCTAAAGAAAAGAGAGATCGTTGTTCGCGAGAAAATCGAAAAACCGGAAATCATTGAAGGCCGTGCCTGGGTTATACGCCAGGACGACATTGATACCGATATGATTTTCCATAACCGTTACCTGACCATCACCAATATCAAAGAAATGGGCCAGTATGCTTTCGATAACCTGAAAGGATATGAAGATTTTTCGAAAAAAGCCCAACCCGGAGACATTGTATTCACGACCAAGAATTTCGGTGCCGGGAGTTCGCGCCAGCAGGCTGTCGATTGTTTCCAGTCACTCGGAGTCTCAGCTATTATAGCTGAATCATTTGGCGCTATCTATGAGCGCAATGCCATCAATGCTGCACTCCCTATTCTCACATATGACCCGGGTCAACTCGAAGAACTCGGTTTGCAACAGGACGACCAGGTGAAAGTAAACTTTAGTACTGGTGAAGTAACCAACATTACCCGCAACAAATCGCTGTTTATCAATAAGTTTTATGATGCACAGCTGCAAATTTACAAAAACGGGGGATTGCTCTGATCCTAAGCGTATATTACGAAAAAGCCCGGGAAACATCACCGGGCTTTTTCATTTTTATTTATCAGTTTGTCTTTTTTGCCTGCCTGAGAAAATAGAAGATCAAACCAGGCAAAAGAAAAGGCACTCCAAATATCAACGACATTTTGATTTCACCCATTCCCCCAAGTATGACCAGGTATACAAACATGCAAAACCCACCTGCTACCATGAGCAATGCGCCTGCTCGCGGCTTTGACAGTTCAAGGACAAATCCACCGATTGAAAGCAGCATCATTAATAACAGCGGGATCACAGCCACTTTTCCTTCCATCAATTTGGATCCCACTGCTGTAACCAGGAAAAACAGGAAGAAAAGGGAAGCCACGAATCCAAGGATTAAAGCTAAATAAAGCAGTATCTTAGCTATATTCAAAACTCAGTTATTTATTAATGAGCCTGGTTTGAACCAAATTCCGTTTTCACGTTCAGGTAGCCGGGGTAGGTGACAGGAAAACCGCCAACGGTGATTGTTGGCTGCATCTGCAGGGTAAATCGTGTAGGTTTGTTCCCATTACCCGCCAAATTCATGCCAAAATTGATAATCGCATCTGCGCTTTTCCCTGATAAAGCCTTTTTAAGGTCAATGTGCATCTGCATCGGTATAACCGCAGAGCCATTGTTGGCAGGAATGGTTACCTGTTTATCAAGAATTCCACGGGTCATTTCTATATCATCAATCAAAAGTATCCAATCGATTTTTGTCATGCCTGCTGCTGAAGTATTCGGGTTCCTGGTCTCTACGTTCAGCGTGAAATTCAGAGGAAACTGCTGGGTTGCAACCGCGGCAGCAAGCCTGCCTGCATCCATCATATTCAGATCTGACATTTTTTTTACATTTTGAACATTGATCCCGGCAAGGGTGAGTTGCTGAACCGATTCAAGCCTGAAATCGCATTTTGTGAGGTTGCTCATCTGCGAAACCTGTTGCAAGACATCGCAGGATGTAAAAAGAGTAAGGAAACCAAGTGTTGCAAACAGCAATATTGTTTTAGTACGCATAATTTATAAGTTTAATTTGAACCCTATTGTCATCAAAAACCATTCCATAGCACCTTATTTAGAATTGCTCAAAATTGTACTGTCAGGACCTGCATTAGGAAAATAATACCGACATTTGAGCAATTAAATACTTATTTAGCAGAATGGCGAAAATTGTTTCATATTCCGAAGCCGCATCTATCGGCATGCATGGCATGGTGCTGGTTGCCCGTGCCGGAGATACTATTAATGTTCAGAAAATTGCTGATGTAACAGGATCATCACGGCACCATGTTGCAAAAGTTATGCAAAGGCTTGTAAAAGAAGGATTTCTAATATCCAACCGGGGGCCTTCAGGAGGTTTTAAGTTAAATCTTGAACCCGGGAATATTACACTTTTACAGATTTACGAAGCGATTGAAGGCAATGTGAAAGTGCTCAGTTGTCCTCACGAAAAACAGGTCTGTCCTTTTGGTAAGTGTATATTAGGTACTGTGGTCACTAAAATGACACAGACATTCCGCGACCACCTTTCGATGCAGACGCTTGCTGACCTGATGGAATAGTACCCCAGCTATCCCCCTTGCCCTGTTAATACATTTTTTAAACTAATATTTTTTCATTTTAATTTATTTGTATATTTGCGCATTCAAATACCTAAATTCCTATATAAATGAGCCGACTTGTTCATATTTCTGAAGCAGCCTCCCTGGCAATTCACAGTCTGGCCCTGATAGCAGCCTCAACAACCAGGCTGAACGCGAAAAAAATAGCTGAAATACTTCATGTTTCACAAAACCATCTGGCTAAGATCTTGCAGGTGCTGGCCAAAAACGAATACCTTGAATCGAACCGGGGACCGGGTGGTGGTTTTATTCTCAAGAAAACAGCCGACCAGGTAAGTATGCTGGAAATATACCAGCTTATCGAGGGTAATGTCGATTGCCAGTTATGCGGAATTGAAGATGAAAGATGCCCCTTTATAGAATGCATTTTCGGTGGAAAACCCGGAAAACTAACCGATGAATTTGTTGAATACTTAGACATTACCAAAATATCAGACCTCAAAACAAAAGACATTAAATATGCTTAGAAAAATTATTCAGATTGACGAAGAGAAATGCAACGGATGCGGACTCTGCATTCCCAACTGCCATGAAGGTGCACTGCAGATCATTGATGGCAAAGCACGCCTGATCAGCGACTTATTTTGTGATGGTTTAGGTGCTTGTTTGGGTCATTGCCCCGAAGGTGCGATTGTGATCATAGAACGCGAAGCGCAGGCATACAATGAGACCATAGTCATGGAAACTATATGCAAACAAGGCAGGAATACCATACTGGCACACCTGGAGCACCTGCGGGATCACAATGAGAATGAATTCCTGAAGGAGGCAATAGCCTACATTAAAAAACACAATATCGATCTCAGCCCCGAAGCTGAAACAAAAATTAACCCCGCATCAACATTAACATTCCCAACTATGAAAGAAGCCTTGAATCACGTTAATCCAGAACATGAAAGCAGCTGTGGATGTGGAAGCTCCAAAACCATCGACTTCCGTGTCGATATGGATAAAGTCAACACAGTGGCAGCTACTGCCGGCATAGCAGTTTCTGACGCCTCAGCCCCTGCCCCATCGGAACTTCGTCAATGGCCTGTACAACTTCACCTGGTCAACCCTATGGCTTCGTATTTCCAGGGTGCTGATGTAGTGCTGGCAGCTGATTGCGTGGCTTTCGCTATGGGCGATTTCCACAATCGCCTCCTGAAAAACAAATCACTTGCAATCGCCTGCCCGAAGCTGGATTCCAACAAAGAAGTTTATATTGAGAAGCTTTCGACCATGATTTCGGATGCTAAAATCAATACGCTGACAGTTCCTATCATGGAAGTTCCATGCTGCGGGGGACTGATACAGATGGCTAAAATGGCTGTTCAGCAATCAGGACGTAATATCCCCATTAAAAAGATGGTCGTGGGTATTAAAGGAGAGATTCTGAACGAAGAATGGGTTTAAGGATATTCCGGGGAGTTTATTAAAATCAATTGAGTATCTTTGATACTGATGGTAAATTGTTTAAAAAGTAGTTATAACAAACTCTATTACAATGGCATAGGTGCTATATAGATCAAAATAGTTCTGAGCTTTTACCACTACTAAAAATTGCAAAATGGAAGCAGAGAAAATTCTTCATGGAACACCTTTTACGTTCGCTGATTCAATCGGTTACCAGGTTGATGGTATTGTGAGCAAAAGGATAATTCAGAAAGAAAAAGGGAATATCACTCTTTTTGCTTTTGATACCGGCCAGAAACTGAGTGAACACACGGCACCCTTCGATGCCCTGGTGCAGGTAATGCAGGGAAGTGCTGAGATTGTGATTGGCGGAAACCCGAACCAACTCACTGCCGGGCAGAGCATTATCATGCCCGCGGGTATCCCTCATGCCGTGAATGCAAATGAACGGTTTATCATGCTCCTGACCATGATCAGGGAATAGCTGAACGCGATGTTATTGTTCAAAAAACGGCGGGAAAGAGAAACTGTGATTGTGCAGGCAATGATTACATTGTATTGCCGATCAAATCACAGCCACACCGGAGCTTTGTGCTCGTCCTGTGAGGCATTATCAGCGTATGCTGAAAAAAGACTGCAATGCTGCCGGTTTGCTGAGTCAAAACCAGTTTGCAAAGATTGCCCGGTGCATTGTTATTCAGTTACAATGCGTGAGCAGATGCGCGAGGTAATGCGATGGGCAGGACCAAGAATGATTTATAAAAAGCCATGTTACGCCATTATTCATATGCTTGACAGTTTGACTGCTGCAAAACCGGTAATCGAATCTGCAGGTAAAATAAATAAAAAATGAAGAAAACATCCTTACTCGGAGCTCCCCGTGCCAAAGCCGGGCTCGATGCTTTTATTATGCACAACTCTCCTACGCTCGAAATCATGCATATATGCCTTGCGCCCGGCCAGGAAATACCCCAGCATGCCAACCCTTTCGATGTTGTAGCCTGCCTGGTGTTAGGTGAAGTGACCATGGCTGTCGGAGACATTCAAAGTAAACTTGAAGTATACGATATGGTTGAAGTTGAGAAAAACCTGGCCCGTGGATTCACGAATACCGGGAATTCGGAGGCCCGGCTGATCATTATTAAAAAACTCTAGGGTTCACACCCTGTAAGAAGGATAATGCAGAAAGTGCCAGCAGGCACTTTTTTTTGTGGTCCACTTTTATCGCATCACAGATCAAATTGATACCTTTGAATTTTAAATCCAAAGTACATCCTGGTTCTATGACAAATACACCCTCCACCGATCCCGCTACCTCTTCCAATGTAATGGATATGTTTACGGTCGCTAACGAATTCTGCATTTTTACTGAAAAAGCCGAAAAATATGATCCGGAAGAAGTGCTGCAGTATTATGTAAAAATCTGCCCCCTTCTTTATCTTAAGGGAGCTCTACTACCTGTAGTTGAAGCCGATGAAGATTATTTCGGGGAAAGATTTGTAAATGAGGATCAATGGGAAAGCATTTATAATTCACTGTTATTCGTGTTTCCTGGAAAAGATGAGTTTTTTACTTTATCGTATGAAAATTCAGACACTATTCCCCTTAAAGCCAGTATTTCGGAGCACCTGGCCGATATTTACCAGGATCTGAAAGATTTTGTGCTGCTCTACCAGAAAAATCTGGCTTACGCAAAACAAAACGCGGTGTTTGAGTGCAGGAGACTATTTATATCCCATTGGGGACAGCGCATAGCTGCTTTGTTACCCGCATTGCATACCATCGCTTTCCATGCTGAAGAAGAGGATGAATTGCTTTATTAAAACCCTGAAATTCTGGTAATCGAAAACAAAAATCTACTTTACCGATTATTCTCCATTTATATACAATTGTTGCTTTCAGATCACTTAAAGCTAGTATCTTTGCACTAATATTTATTTAATCCAAATAACAATAAACGTGAACCTGAGTGAACTTGAACCCGGTAGAAAAGCCACAATCCTGAGGGTAAAGGGGCGTGGTGCCTTTCGCAAGAGGATCACCGAGATGGGGTTTGTTGTAGGTAAAGAAGTTACGGTAGTAAAAAAAGCGCCATTACAGGATCCGGTTGAATATAATATCCTGGGCTATAATGTCACACTGCGTTTAAGTGAAGCATATCTAATTGAGGTTGATCCACTTAACCGGGATGAACAGGGTATCCACTATTCGGGAACACTGACAGAAGTTTCGGAGAATGCAGTGTTTTCGTCAAACACCAAAACTATTCATGTTGCTTTTGTAGGAAATCCGAATTCCGGCAAAACAACCCTTTTTAACCATGCTTCCAACTCGCGCGAGCGGGTCGGTAATTATAGCGGGGTAACCGTGGATGCCAAAGAAGCCAGCTTCGGGCAGGATGGATATGAGTTTATCATTACTGACCTTCCCGGAACCTACTCCATTACAGCTTATTCACCTGAAGAACTTTATGTCCGCGATTTCATCAATGAGAACATGCCGGATGTAGTAGTAAATGTTGTTGATGCTTCCAACCTGGAACGTAATCTATACCTGACTACACAGCTTATCGACATGGATATCAGGGTAATAGTTGCCCTGAATATGTACGACGAATTTCAACGCAAAGGCGACGTACTCGACTATGAATACCTGGGCCAGATGCTTGGAGTTCCGTTTATTCCCACCGTTGCATCACGCGGCAAAGGAATTCATGAACTTTTTTCGAAGATTATAGAAGTTTGCGAAGGCAGTGACCAGGTTTCGCGACATATCCACATTAACTACGGCAGGTCGCTCGAAGAAGGAATCAAGGCTGTTCAAAAGAAAATTCGCATTCCGGCTAACCATGATTTCCTGAATAAAATATCATCCCGTTTCCTGTCCATCAAATTGTTAGAGAAAGACCCTGATGCGATTGAAAAAGCAGGGAAACTGAACAATAGCCGTGAAATCACCGAAATTGCCAACCTAGAAAGAATCCGAATCGAGAATGAGCAGCGTGAAGATACCGAGACGCTGATCACGGATGCCAAGTACGGGTTTATTGCGGGTGCGCTCGCTGAAACCCTTAAGGCTAATCCCCAGACCCGCCGCCGTAACAGTGAAATAATTGACACTTTCATTACACATAAATTCTGGGGAATACCTGTATTCATAGCGCTCATGTGGGCTACTTTCTACAGCACCTTTAAAATCGGCAACTATCCCATGCAAGGGATACAGTGGCTGGTGCAGGAGGTATCGGCCCTTCTGCAGTCGAATATGGCTGACGGCATGTTTAAAGACCTTCTCATACAAGGGATTATAGGTGGAGTTGGAGGAGTAATCATCTTTTTACCCAATATTCTCTTATTATACCTTTTTATTTCATTGATGGAGGATACGGGTTATATGGCCCGGGCCGTATTCATAATGGATAAGCTGATGCACAAAATAGGCTTACACGGCAAGTCCTTTATTCCGCTGCTTATGGGGTTTGGCTGCAATGTTCCGGCCATACTTTCCACCCGCATCATCGAAAGCCGGCGCGACAGGCTTATAACCATGCTGATCAATCCTTTCATGTCGTGCAGTGCCCGCCTGCCCGTCTACATCCTTTTCATCACGGCATTCTTTCAATCCTACCAGGGCACTATTTTATTTGGTATTTATTTTACCGGTGTCGTGCTGGCGATTGGGTCAGCCCTGATTTTCAGGAAAACCATTTTCAGGAAGAAGGATGTTCCTTTCGTGATGGAACTCCCCCCCTACCGTATACCGACCTTTCGCAGTATTGTCAGGCATATGTGGCACCGCACCGGTCAATACCTTCAGAAGATCGGGGGTATTATACTTATATCCTCCATAGTTATTTGGGCACTTGGCTATTTCCCGGTGAATTTCGGGGAAAAGCAACAGATCGAAACCCGTATTGCAAGCCTGAACGCAGAAAGAACCTCGGTCCAGACTTCCAGTATTACGTCACAAAAAGAAAAGGATTCTATTTGCCTTGCCATTTCAACCAGGTTGAACACCGAAAAATTTGCACTGAGTTCAGCTCAACAAAAGAACTCCTTTATTGGCAGGATAGGCCATTTCATCGAACCTGTCATGCGCCCCTTGGGATTCGACTGGAAGATGAGCGTAGCCCTGCTCTCAGGGCTCTCAGCCAAGGAAGTGGTTGTTGGCACACTGGGTGTATTATACCAAACCGATAATGCCGGTAAAGGGACTCAGCCCCTGGTCCTGAAATTACAGAACCAATTTTATACTTCGGGAGCTAATATTGGTAAACCTGTATTTACCCCCCTGGTCGCCCTGAGTTTCATGTTGTTCATTCTAATCTATTTCCCCTGTATAGGTGTTGTTTCAGCCATCAGCCGCGAATCGGGACACTGGAAATGGGCCATGTTCGTTGTTGTTTATACTACTGTGCTGGCATACCTTGGTTCACTGGCATTATTCCAGATAGGCTCACTCTTCTTTTAAATTAATATGAACTGGCTAAATACACATCCTGAACTCCTGTTTTATTTACTGCTTTTCACGGCAGTTTTCCTTACCCGTATTCCGGTTCTGGGGAAATATTTCAGGAGTGTAAACACCCTCGTACACGAAGCCGGGCACGCTTTTGCCACGCTTGCCCTGAGCGGGGAGGTAATTGCAGTAAACCTTTTTGCTGATACCTCGGGCACAACGGTAACCAAGGCCAAGGGGAAATTTTCGCAGGCACTCATCGCACTGGCAGGCTACCCGGCATCAGCCCTCACCGGCTGGCTATGTCTTTCATTGCTTCATCACGGCTATTACCTGTATATACTGTTTATTTTAACAAGTATTACCTTGTTAATCATGATATTATCACTCAGGAATATGTATGGGTTGTTCTGGGCCGGAACATTTGTGGTGCTTAATTTGTTATTTATATACTTCAACAACAAATCGGCTTTATACACCGCCGCAGTTTTTTATTCGGTCATCATATATACTGATGCAGTCATTTCATCCTGCGTTTTGTTGATTTTAGCAATACGGCAACCTAAAAAAGCGGGCGATGCAACCAACCTGCAGAAATTCACGAAAATACCTGCTGCGTTTTGGGCTATAGTGTTACTGGCATTTACCCTGTTTATCTCTTATATCTCAGTGATAAACTACTTTCCACCCATTAAATCAATACTCTGAAAAGCTTTATGGAAATACAGGAAATACTGACCTATATGACGATTGCCATTGCCGGCATTATCGTTTTATTCAGTTTATATCGCACCTTGTTCCCTTCGAAAGAGAAAGTGAACCAGCATGGCTGTTCTTCATCCTGTAACTGTGATGCGGTAAAAATGAGGAAAGAACTACTCAGTAAAAAGATATAGATATCATAAACTCACAAGTAAACTTTGATTCTATCATTTATAAATAAATGATAATCAGATTTATGACAAAATATCCTATTACATCTGACAAGTAAGATTATCGCCCAAGCTTATCCAGCCTGTTCAGTCCATCTATGGCTTTGGGATCATTCACATTCAGCTTCAGCACCTGCTGATAATCACTTCGTGATTTTTCAATTTCTTTTAAAAGCTCATAACAATATCCCCGGTTATACCAGGCGTCGGTATACCTGGGATCCAGGTCAATAGCTTTTGTGAAAAACTTCACGCCTTCTTCATACTTGGTCAGATAGACCAGGTTAACGTATCCTATGTTATAAAAAGCCAGTTTATTATTCGGATCGAGTTTATTGATTGTTTCATATGACAGTATGGCTTTCTCCGGCTGATCGTTTCCCTGGTACAACAGTCCCAGGTTATATAAAGCTTCGGTGCTTTGGGGATTCGCTTTCACAGCACTTTTAAAATATTCAATAGCCATTTTCTCATCTTTTTTCTCCCAGATATAGCCCAGCTGCATCAAGGCATCAAAGTGTAACTGGTCGATGATTACTGAACGCTGGAAACTTTCAATGGCCTGGTCCATTTTATCATTTTCCATCAGGGCCATGCCTTTCAGGTAATAGGCATCAGCTTGTTTCGGGTTTATCATAAGACTTTTCTCAATCGAAGCAGCGCAGTTCTCGTAGTCCTTCATGATGAGGTACAGTTTGGCCTTCCTGAGGTAAATATCCGGATTTTTTTCATCGAATTTCAATACCTGGTTAAGCGCATCGAGTGACTCCTGGGGTTTACCCAAAAGCAAGTATATACCAGAAAGCCCGGTATAGGCTTTCACAAATTTCGGATCAATACCGATAGCTGTCTTTATGTCTGCCAGTGCATTATTAAGTAATTCGTGCCTCACATAATAGTCAGCACGTTGGGTATATAAACCGGGGTTTTTGGGATCTTTATCGATAGCAGTACTCATATCCGAAAGTTCCCGTGCCAGGGAATCGCTTGCTGAGGCATTTCCCCCGGAACCATGCTGATTGCACGATGTGAATGCAGGGATCAATATAGAAATGAGGAAAAGTGAAAAAAGGAAATTTCGCATTGAGTTGAATTTGTTTGCAAAAATAAAAACTCCGGCCGATAAATCTTCCGGAGTTTGTGTTTTTATTGAAAATGGCTAAATATATCCTGCCTTGAGACGGCAAGGCGGGAAATTGTCAATTATGCCTTGAGCGCCTTAATAAGCTGGGTTTCGATCTCTTCGCAGAGTTCGGGATTGTCGGCCAGCAGCTTTTTGAGTGCGTCCCTGCCCTGTCCTAATTTGGTTTCGCCATAACTGAACCAGGAGCCGCTTTTCTTGATAATATTCTTCTCAACACCCAGGTCGATGATTTCGCCATAACGCGAAATACCCTCACCGTATATGATATCAAATTCAGCCTGGCGGAATGGCGGTGCCACTTTGTTTTTTACAACTTTCACCTTAACCCTGTTTCCAATGGCTACGTCTCCATCTTTTATCTGTGTCTGGCGGCGGATATCAATACGAACGGATGCGTAGAACTTCAAAGCGTTACCACCGGTAGTGGTTTCGGGATTACCGAACATGACACCGATTTTTTCACGAAGCTGGTTGATAAATATACAGCAACATCCTGTTTTACTAATAGTTGAAGTAAGTTTACGGAGTGCCTGCGACATTAACCTTGCCTGTAACCCCATCTTGGAATCTCCCATCTCGCCTTCAATTTCGCTACGTGGAGTAAGAGCCGCAACGGAGTCGATAACAATGACGTCGATAGCCCCTGAACGTATCAGGTTTTCGGTAATTTCGAGTGCCTGTTCCCCGTTATCAGGCTGGGAGATCAGCAGGTTCTCAATGTCTACACCCAGTTTTTGTGCATAATAGCGGTCAAAAGCATGTTCCGCATCAATAAACGCGGCTATTCCGCCTTTTTTCTGCGATTGGGCAATTACATGCAGGGCAAGCGTAGTTTTACCTGAAGATTCAGGACCATAGATTTCGATCACCCTGCCTTTTGGGAAACCACCTACACCCAATGCAATATCAAGACCCAGGGAGCCCGAAGAAATGGTTGGTAAATCTTCGACAGCCTGGTCACCCAGCTTCATTATAGTTCCTTTTCCATATGTTTTTTCAAGCTTATCCATAGTAAGCTTGAGTACATTCAATTTTTCCTGGTTGCTATCTTCCTTTGCCATTTTATTTTGGTTTTTCTTTAGAAAGCAAATTTACTCAGTTTCGAACTGAAACAAAAAATATATTTAGGTTTGAATGAAGTATTTATCAACAAATCAAATCAAGCTAACCCAACTATCGTAGTATACTGTTTATCATTTAATTGATGTGCATAATTCCCACACTTGCTCAGGCAGCTGTAATTTGAGCCGCATGATTTTTTGTGTCGACCTGGGAAAAAACTTTTTCAATCATCCCGGCTTCATCAATCACGAAGGTAGTGCGGAAGACGCCATCATAGCTTTTACCCATGAACTTCTTGGGACCCCATACTCCATAGGCTAAAATAATCTTCTTATCCGTGTCGAGTAGCAATGGAAAAGGCAGTTCAAATTTTTCGGTAAATTTCAGATGAGCAGCAAGCGGATCGGGGCTTACTCCCAAAACCACATAACCCTGTTTCAACATATATTCATAATTATCGCGCAGGTTGCAGGCCTCGGCTGTACAGCCTGGTGTATTGTCCTTTGGATAAAAATACAGCACAACTTTTTTACCTTTAAATGTATCGAGTGCTATTGCATTGCCATGCTGGTCGGTTGCAGCAAAATAAGGTGCTGCATCGCCGGGTTTCAGGTTAGTCATAGGGTTAAATATTAAAATTGTGTAATTATTTACCTGCCTCAAATCTACAAAATCTAAGGTTATGAACATTTTTCA
>JBAXXB010000120.1:0-12125 GCA_037128115.1 Bacteroidota bacterium | reverse complement strand
AATGTTGGCACCACGGAAAGCATAGATGCTTTGGGCATCGTCGCCTACCACGCAGATGTTCAGGAAACGTGAGGCAAGTTTCTTTACGATAATATATTGCGAAAAGTTGGTATCCTGGTATTCATCCACCAGTATATACCTGAACTTGTCCTGGTATTTATACAATATTTCGGCATGGTCGCGCAGCAGGATATTCGTATTGAACAGCAGGTCGTCAAAATCCATGGCTCCTGATTTGAAAAGCCGTGCCTGGTAGCGCGTGTAGATCTGTGCGATAGCCGGTTTGCGTGCCTGGCGGTCCTGTTCCAGAATTTCAGCGTTGTTGTTGTAATCTTCAGGGGAAATGAGGTTTGATTTAGCGGCCGAGATGCGCGAAAGTACGTTGTTGGCAGCATATTCTTTAGGGTCCAGCTCAAATTCCTTGACGATATTCCGGATGAGGCTCTTACTGTCGTCGCTGTCGTAAATAGTAAAATTTGCAGGGTAGCCCAGCAGGTGACCATCAATCCTGAGTATACGGGCAAACACCGAGTGAAAGGTTCCCATCCACACGTTGCGGGCTTCTCCACCTACCAGTTTCACTATCCTGTCCTTCATTTCGCGGGCAGCTTTATTGGTGAAGGTGAGGCAAAGAATATTGAACGGATCAGCACCTTTCTTAATGAGGTGAGCCACCCGGTATGTCAGTACGCGGGTTTTCCCCGAACCGGCCCCGGCAATGACCATCACCGGCCCGTCGATGTATTCCACAGCCTTCCGCTGCGATTCGTTTAGTTCGTTAAGTATATTGTGGCTCAAAATATGTGGTCTTTAGAGGGTTTGCAAATTTAAGACATATGCCTATGCAGCCCGAAGATTTTTATTAACAGCGATAACTGTTCTATTGAAAATTGAGCGACTTGGGTAAATAGTAAATATTAAAGTGAGTTAGGTTAGGCTCAATATATGAAGCTTATTTTAAATAAATATTATTCTCAAAATGCAAACAATTCGAAGCCTGATCTTATTCTAAAAGGCTATATTTGTCAGATCCTAAGATCTTTTATTATGAAGCTTGCTATATCAACATTTTTAATAATGCTTACTTTGTTAAGCGAAGCACAATCAGAATTTACACGCGTGAAGGATATCTTTCCTTCAGGAAGTAGTGATCCAACAGGATTTGTAGTTATAAATGGGAGACTTTTATGTGTTGCTGATGATGGTATTCATGGTAGGGAACTTTTTGAAATTGACAGCTTGGGTAGTGATTGCAATTTGTTTAAAGATATTAATCCATACGCTGGCAGTACACCATTTGGTTTTGTTTATTTTGATAATAAATATTGGTTCGGAGCTAATGATGGAGTTTACGGTACAGAACTTTGGACAACAGATGGAAGTGCTGATGGTACCCAAAGGTTTATGGATACAGTTAGCCCAGGTGATATGTGTTATGGCGAACTAGTTTTAGCAGACAATAAACTCTTTTTTGCCAGAAATGGACCAAACGGATCTGAATTATGGGTAACCTTTGGAAGCCATGAAGAAACTATGCTGGTTAAAAATATTGGCCCAGAGATGATAGATAGTCCATCAGGAATATTAGCATTGGATGGAAAAATTTATTTCATAGCATATGACAATTATTGGGGGCTTTGGGTTTCAGATGGGACAGAAACAGGAACCCGACTGATAAAAAGAACCTGTCCTATTTTTCAGTATGGATGTTCTGTATCAAATGTACAGGTTTGTGGCAGGAAAGTTTACTTCCAGGTTTTTGATTTTAATTTAGGGGCGGAACTGTGGGCGTTAGATACTGAAACGGACAGTGTTTTTCTTGTAAAAGATATTAATCCGACAGGTAGTTCTGACCCATATAGTTTGACCGTTTTTAATGATAGACTTTATTTTTCGGCTGACGATGGTGTACACGACAGTGAATTATGGACTACAGATGGAACCCTCGAGGGAACTTATATGGTAAAAGATATCAATCCTTCAGGTCTTTCGTTTCCAAATACTTTTACAATCTATAAAGGACGAATGTATTTTTCAGCTCAGGACGGAGTTCATGGATGGGAGCTTTGGAGTTCAGATGGTACTGAGATTGGCACGATAATGGTAAAAGACTGTAATCCTAGTGGTAATTTTTATCTTGATAGTTTTGTGGCTTTTCAGGACAAGTTATATTTCCGTGGATCAGATGATACAGGGAAAGCCATGTGGGTTACTGACGGCACGCAAGAAGGGACCCGGAAAGTCGAACCTCCAATCCAATATAATGCTAATCCATTGTTGACTTACCCTCACTGGATGGAATATAATAATGCTCTATACATGGGTGCTGAGTATGATTCTGCAGGTAAAGAGCTTTGGAAACTTACCAGCAATTCTACTGCTATCCCGGATTACGAGCTACGAGCTTTTTCAATTTACCCTAATCCAGCTCATAATACTATCATGATACAAGGATTGAGCAATAAATTTGAGTTAACAATTTTTGATATTACAGGTAAACCCATTATCAGTCAGAAAACTGATAATATGGAATGTATTATTGATATTCAGAAGTTTAACGCTGGGTTTTATTTTATCTCTATAAATCAATCTGGTAAACTTAAAAAAATGAAATTTATAAAGCAGTAGCAAAACTGGCAAGTTGATATAATTATAATTTTGCTGAGCGAATAAATCTATCAAATTTAAAGCTTGTCTATTTAACCAACCTTATTCCGTTCTCTCCAATTTCGATGACCCGGTTTTTATACAGGCTACCTATGGCCATCTTGAAATTCTTTTTGCTGATTCCAAAGGTTTCGTAAATATCATCCGCAGGGCTCTTATCGGTGAGTTTCATGAAACCATGGTTTCTTTCCAGGTATTCCACAATCAGTTCGGCCGAAGTGCCGGCTTTCTTATACCCGGGAGGAGAGAGGTTAAGATCTATTTTCCCGTCTTCGCGTACCTTATTAATATATGCTTTAATATGCTCTCCCCGGTTCAGGGGTTGAAAAACCTCACCGCTATAAAGCATTCCCCAGTGTGCATTGTTAATTATCGCATTATAGCCCAAAGGGCAAGGTCCATAAATAAAAAGCTCCACTTCTTCACCTGGCTGGAAAACGGCTGGTTCTTTGCCCAGGAATTTATCTACCTTAGCTGAAGCGGCAATGCGGTTAGTCTGTTCATCAAGATAAACATGGACTATATGCCAGCTTCCCGGTTCCATCTTTACTTTCTGTTCCCGGAAAGGTACGAGCAAATCTTTTTGCAATCCCCAGTTCAGGAAAGCACCTACGGCATTCACTTCAACTACTTCCAGCAATGCAAATTCACCCACTTCACAGTAAGGATCGTCGGTTGTGGCTATAATCCGGTCTTCTGAATCAAAATAAATAAAAACCTCAATCTGGTCATCGACGCTCAATACTGCCGGTATATTGTTTCCAGGAAGCAAAATATCGCCAAGTTCCTCTCCATCCAGGAAATATCCACTCGTGGTTACCCGCAGAACCTTTAATACATTGAAACACCCGATTTTTGCCATATTGCTTTGTGATTAATTTTGAGGGGCAAAGGTACGTCCTTTTTATAAGCTATTCCGAAAATATACCTCCTGTAATTTGGTTAAATATAGATTCGTAAATTATTTAATTACAACATAGTGAGTGGATTATGCTGGTCGCAGATCTTCCTGGTCAGCGAATCAATTTGTATCAAAATACTCATGGAGTAAAAGGAATATGGTGCCTGGTCCCTTTTCAACCCTACTTTATACAAGGGGTTATTCGGATTTTTTACCCAGGTATTCCTAGACCCTTCATTAATTGGTAGTGTTATGTTCTTGGGTTTATGTTTCTATCTGCTTCCTACCACCCATTCCCCCAGTAAAATACGCCATTCACCGATTTTCGTTTTTACAGCCGTGCATTCCTGCGTACATTTGTTTCATTAATTATAAACACTGTAAATTTCGAAGCCATGGAATACAATTTCGATAACAAGGATAAGGGCGGGTCAACGAACAGTCCTGTAAAAGGAGTCAGCGGTAAAGCCGGTGCATTAGGTGTGCTTGTGATAGCAGCAGGTTTACTCTTGCTTGCAAAGAACACGGGCTTTCTCGATCCTGCCGTTGGAAGGATAGTTTTCTCCTGGGAAATGCTGCTCATAGCGATAGGAGTAGTCAATGTTTTCTGGAGGCAGTCAGTCTGGTCAGGCATAATACTTATAGGTGTGGGCAGTTTTTTCCTGCTGGTAAACTTTTACCATATGCCGTTCAGTACCTGGCAATTGTTTTTCCCGGCCCTGATCATACTGGTCGGCATCAAGATGATATTCGGCACTTCACGTATTGAGAAAAGGATGTTTAAAGAACCCATGTTCACCCATACTGTTGGAAATGATGATTTTTTCGAAGACATAGCCGTATTTGCCGGCGGAGAACGTAAAGTTGTGACCCCGAATTTTAAAGGCGGCCGCATGATAGCAGCATTTGGCGGATCAAAAGTTGATCTTACGCGTTCCGATATAGCACCGGGAGACCGCCCTATGATTGAAGTTGTTTCCATCTTTGGCGGTTCCGGCCTGATTGTGCCTTCAGATTGGAATGTAAAAGTGGAGGTGTTCAATATTTTCGGAGGGTATGCCGATAAACGCATCACATCACAGATCGACTACAATAAAACACTTGTAATAAAAGGAATTACTATATTTGGTGGGGGAGAGGTGAAGAGCTATTAATTTACGAGTTACGATGCACGAGTTACGATGCACGAGTTACGATTTACGATTTACGATTTACGATTTGTGAGGTAGGCTTTTGGATCACCTAAACTCTAACACTGAGCTTTATGTTTTTTCTCCCGCTTTCACTCTGAAAACCGAGCCTGCCAAATTCCTTTAACATAACATCAGCACCCATACTCCAATAACCAACTCCTAAACCCTAATCCCTATTCCCCTTTGGACAAATCATTCTTTACCCGTAACCTTTGGATCTATTACATCGCTTTTTGGATGGCTGTCACGGTTATCCAATTTGCGCTTTCATACAGTGTATATGGGCAGGAACTCATAATAGCTGCAGGTGATAGCATAGTTTCGAATGTTATTTTTGCATTGCTGGGAGTCGGATTATGGTATATGGTCAGGTTTTCGGGTAAACAGATAAAGGGTTTCAGCATGAACCTGGCATACCACCTGGCCGGTTGTGCCTTTACCATCCTTTTATGGCAGGTCATGGCCTATGTGATACTCAAGGCTTTATTCGAGTCGGATGAGATTTACATGCACTTCCTGGTCAACTCGTTGGTGGTGAGGATAATTACCGGGGTGCTCATCTATTTCCTTCTCATATCCATTGATTTCCTGATCCTGAGTTTCGAAGAGATGCAGGAAAGAGCCGATCACGAAGCTGCCCTGTCAGCCATGTTGCGCGATGCCGAACTCAGTATGCTGCGGTCACAGATAAGACCTCATTTCCTGTTTAACAGCCTGAATTCAGTAAGCGCCCTGACGCTTATCAACCCGGCAGCAGCCCAGGATATGATTATCAAACTTTCGGAATTTATGCGGCATTCATTGAGCCTTGGTGCCGATACCATGAATACCCTGGATGACGAACTATACCACGCAGACCTATATCTCGATATAGAGAAAGTGCGGTTCTCGGACAGGATGATCATCGAAAAGACTATTGACACGGTTTGCGGTTCCATGAGGCTTCCAGCCATGGTTCTTCAGCCCCTTCTTGAAAATGCGGTTAAACATGGAGTCAATACAATGCTTACCTCATGCACCATTGGCTTAAAGGCGGAATGTAATGACTCCTTCCTTCTAATTACGATCAGCAATAACTTCGACCCCGATGCAGTGCCACGCAAAGGAACAGGTACCGGGTTGAGTAACGTAAGGAAACGAATGGCGGCTATATACGGCCGCAACGACCTGCTAAGAATCAGTACCGAGCATGAAATTTTTGGAGTAAGACTCCAGGTTCCGGTTCTGAAAGAAAGTGTTTAACTTTACCCGGGAACACAAAAAAATCATACCTATTCCACGACTTTAAAAACCTTATTGAAATGCAAGTTGTTTCAACCATAATTATTGACGATGAGCCGCTGGCACGCCAAATAGTCAAACGCTATGCATCCGAGTTCCAGATGATTAATATAGTAGCCGAATGCGGAGATGGGTTCGAGGCACTGAGGCAGATACAATTGCAAAAACCGGATTTGCTATTTCTTGACATACAGATGCCTAAACTCGATGGATTTGAGTTATTGGAGGTGCTTGAATATACCCCGGCCATAATTTTCACAACGGCTTATGACCAGTTTGCCATCAAAGCATTCGAAATGAATGCGGTCGATTACCTTCTCAAACCCTTTTCGAAGGAAAGATTTGAGAACGCGGTTCAAAAAGCAATACAACGCCTGAGCATGGAGAAATCTGAAGTTGATGCTTCGGTCAGTAACCTGAAAGAAAATGTACCGGAAGCAAGGGGCGCGCTTGATAGAGTGGTTACCCGGCTAGGATCGAAAGTTACCGTAATTCCTGTTGACAGGATATGGTACATCGAATCGGCCGATGATTACGTGATGGTTTATTCAGAACTGGGCAACCACCTGAAAGAAAAAACCATGAAATACTTTGAGGAACATCTTCCTGCAAATAACTTTGTACGTATACACCGGGGTTCTATCATCAACCTGGCGCAAATTTCGGCTATTGAACCCTATTCGAAGGATACTCATATAGTTACACTCAAATGCGGGGCAAAACTCCGTGCGAGTGCCGAAGGGTATAAGAAACTGAGAGCTCTGCTATAGGTGTCTGTACACCCGTAGGGTGTCTGACACCGGAATTTGGATTTCAGAAAATCTTTATTATTTCATCTTCACTCAATTTGTTTAAAGGCTCCTTGTTGAAATCTATTTCCGATAAGTTTAGGATAGTTTTCCCTCGGCATACACTACTTAAGCAGTCATCCTGTAACCCACAGTATTCTTTATAGGACGAATATTCCCATTCCAGCATACTTTTTGTCAATGATGCTTTGACCGGGATTTGATGCAGGTACCAAAATGCGGTATACACTTGACCTTGATTAACCAGTAATTTTGATTTTGTCTTTTGTTGGAATAGGCTACCGGTCCTATTTTGCCTGTTATTTATTTTTTTGGAATAATTACTTTGCAGCAATTGAAAACCATTGGATATGGATGGCATAATGTTTCCTCCCCATTTTACAGGTTCAAGACTTGCCTTATTGACATCAACCAGAAAATGGAAATGGTTTGGCATAAGACACCAGGCTAATATCTGGCAGCGGGGTGAAACAAATATTTGGCTCAGCTTAATAAAATGCAGGTAATCTCCTGATTCAAAAAAAATCAGTTCTTTGTTATTACCTCTGTTATAGATATGATAAAATCCGGGTTCAGGGAAGTTCATATTGTAAAATTAGCAAAAAGTGTCGCAAAATTTCAATATTTCCGAAACTTTTAGATGCCAGCTGAAGGATAGATGATTCACTTTCGATAATCAATAGGCTTTCAACGAGTGGTGTCAGACACCCTTCGGGTGTGCAGACACCACTTCAAAGCATTTTTTTCTTTCCTTTGCATCATCCTTTTCCAAATGCTCCGTATGCACCTGCCTGTATTCCAATTAATCAATTTTTCAATCATCCTGATTGTTCTGATATTCCTGATCAAGTATGTATGGGATATGTTCTTCGGCGATACCTATGAACCTCCTGCCTGGGAGCAAGCCCGGAAAGAGGGCCAGTTGGACTCCAGGCTACTCAAGACGGCTCGCAATTATACTGATAAGGTGAGGTTGTACAACTTCTGGCTCCAGGTACAGCGAATCAGAAAGGATAACATTAATGGCGATTTCGCCGAACTGGGTGTATATAAAGGTGAAAGTGCCCGGCTTCTTCACCTCATGGCTCCTCATCGTACCCTGCATCTTTTCGATACGTTCGAAGGATTTACTGATTCCGATCTGCAACCCGAAACCGGCAAGGCCGCCACCTATTCGTCCCGGGATTTTGCTGATACTTCTGTAGAAAAGGTATTGAAGACAATTGGCGGCAACAGGGACAAACTCCTGGTTCATGCCGGTTATTTCCCGGGATCAACCTCCGGGCTGGTGGATACCCGGTATGCCATAGTAAACCTTGACGCCGATTTGTACAAGCCGACAAAAGCAGGGCTGGAGTACTTTTACCCGCGTCTCTCGGATGGTGGAGTGATCTTTATTCATGATTACAATCATAAATGGGAAGGACTCATGAAAGCGGTCGATGAATTTGCTGCTTTAATACCCGAACAATTGATCGCGGTGCCCGACCTGGATAGTTCGGTCATGATCGTCAGGAATAAAATTCAGGTTTAGGTATGCAATTTTCGAAATTGTGAAGCCCAGCTGAATTATTTTTCATACTTCTATAGTATTCAAAGGTCTCATAACCATATTCATAACCATGTAACAGGGTTTGTTTCATAAAATTAGGCATAAATATTATTTGGTGGATGTTGCACGAATCAAATAAGTTGTATCTTTGCACCCTCCTAAAACGCCAGCCATTTGTTTTGGCAAACGTTTATTAGCGAAGGACTAAAGATTTTTGATAGTCCGGGAAACCTGAAAAGTTAAGACGATATAGGTTTCAAAACACGATAATAGCAAACGTTAAATCGTTGCTAGCTTTTGCGAAAGCCTCTTGTGTTAACCGTCTTAATATCAGGATTATATCCCGTAGTAACTGAACTTAGCCCATTGCCGGAGAAAACCGCAATGGGCATTTTTTTTGTTGCGGAAGAAAATAACGGCGAATGAAATACAAATAATATGACTTATCACATTGATAATCAAAATTAAATTGTACTTTTGCAGCCCTTTAGAAAAAAACAGCTGAAATAACAGAAAAATCAATAGATTCAATATGCCTACAATAGCACAATTGGTTCGTAAAGGTCGTCAGAAACTGACAGATAAGAGCAAATCACCGGCATTGGATTCATGTCCTCAGCGCCGCGGGGTTTGTACCAGGGTTTACACAACCACACCTAAGAAGCCAAACTCGGCCATGCGTAAAGTAGCCAGGGTTCGTCTTACAAATGGTAAGGAAGTAAACGCTTACATTCCGGGCGAAGGTCACAATCTGCAGGAACACTCCATAGTTATGATCCGTGGCGGTCGTGTTAAAGACCTCCCGGGTGTTCGTTACCACATTATCCGTGGTGCACTGGATACTTCAGGTGTCGACGGACGTAACCAAAGCCGTTCAAAATACGGTACCAAGCGTCCGAAAAAAGGCGCACTTGCAAAAGGTGCAGTTAAACCAGGAGCAAAGAAGAAATAAGTATTGATTCGTTACAACGATAAGGACATCTCAAAATGAGGAAATCATCACCCAAAAAACGGCTCATATTACCTGATCCGAGATTTAACGAACAGGTAGTTACAAAGTTTGTGAACAATATGATGGAGCGCGGCAAGAAAAATTGCGCTTATGATATTTTCTACGACGCTATCGATATCGTGACCGAAAAACTGAAAGAAGACGGTTTGGAAGTATGGAAAAAAGCATTGAACAATGTTACTCCTAATGTGGAGGTTCGCAGCCGCCGTATCGGAGGAGCTACTTTCCAGATCCCTTCGGAGATCCGCCCAAGCCGCAAACAGTCAATAGGAATGAAAAACCTTATCCTTTTCGCACGCCGTCGCCACGAAAAGTCAATGGCTTCCAAATTAGCCAGCGAAATAATGGCCGCGTTTAAAGAAGAAGGTTCAGCATTCAAAAAGAAAGAAGATACTCACCGTATGGCCGAAGCCAACAAGGCTTTCTCCCATTTCAGGTTCTAATTAACTAACAGGAAGATAAATAAATGTCATCAGATAAACTGAAATATACGCGAAATATAGGCATCATGGCCCATATCGACGCCGGTAAAACGACGACGACAGAGCGTATATTGTATTACACCGGTCGCAATTATAAGCTCGGTGAAGTACATGATGGTACAGCTACCATGGACTGGATGATCCAGGAACAGGAACGTGGCATTACTATCACTTCAGCCGCTACCACGGTAAACTGGGAATTTGAAAACCAGGATTACAGGCTAAATATTATTGATACACCGGGTCACGTTGATTTCACTGTCGAAGTGGAACGCTCACTCAGGGTTCTCGACGGCGCTGTGGCAGTTTTCTGCGCAGTAGGCGGAGTGGAACCTCAAAGTGAAACGGTTTGGAAACAAGCTGATAAATATAGCGTACCCCGTATCTGTTTCATCAACAAGATGGATCGTGCAGGAGCCGACTTCTTTTCAGTTGTTGACGAATTAAAAGAAAAATTGGGTGCTAATGCTGTCCCATTGCAGATTCCTATCGGATCGGAAGATACCTTTCAAGGTGTTGTGGATCTGATCAGCAATAAGGCAATTATCTGGGATGACGCGTCAAAAGGGATGCAATATTCCGAAGGACCTGTTCCAGAAGATATGATCGAGATAGTAGATGAGTATCGTACCCGTCTGGTTGAAGGTTGTGCCGAAGAAGATGACGAGTTGTTGGAGAAATTCTTTGTTGATCACAATTCGATTACAGAGGAAGAAATGCACCGCATCATTCGCCAGTCAGTGCTGTCGATGAAAATAACCCCGGTTATTTGTGGTTCAGCTTTCAAAAACAAAGGTGTTCAGAATCTGTTGGATGCTATTTGTTTATACCTGCCGAATCCATATGATGTCCCAGCTGTAACCGGTATTAACCCGGACACGGAAGAGGAAGAAATTCGTCACATTGATTCAGATGAACCTTTTGCAGCTCTTGCCTTTAAAATTGCCACTGATCCTTTTGTAGGCCGTATAGCTTTCTTCAGGGTATATTCGGGAACACTTCAATCAGGAAGTTATGTGCTGAATGCTTCAACAGGTAAGAAAGAACGTATCTCACGTATCATGCAGATGCATGCCAACAAACAGATTCCTCTGGACTTTATTGAAGCAGGTGATATAGGCGCAGCTGTTGGTTTCAAACAGATACGTACCGGCGATACGCTTTGCGACGAGAAGAATCCTATCATACTCGAATCCATGACATTCCCCGAACCGGTAATCAGTGTAGCCATTGAACCGCGTACCCAGGATGACGTAGATAAACTTGATATTGCACTGTTGAAATTAGCAGAAGAAGATCCTACTTTCAAAATACGTACTGACCAGGAAACCGGGCAGACAGTTATTTCAGGAATGGGAGAATTGCATCTCGATATTTTAACTGACCGCTTACGCAGGGAATTTAAACTTGAAGTAAACCAGGGAGCTCCCCAGGTAGCATATCGCGAAGCCATAACCGCTACGGTTCATCATCGCGAAGTATATAAGAAACAAACAGGTGGTAAAGGTAAGTTTGCTGATATCATCTTCGATTTAGGCCCGGTTGACGACCCGGAATTCAAAGGACTGCAGTTCGTTAACGAAGTTAAAGGCGGTAATATTCCTAAAGAGTTTATCAGCCCTATCGAAAAAGGATTCAAAGCTGCCATGGCAAATGGAGTTTTGGCCGGATTTGCTCTCGAAAGCATGAAAGTTAGGTTAATTGATGGTTCGTTCCACGCAGTTGATAGTGATGCTCTTGCTTTTGAAATTTGTGCCAAGATCGGATTTAAAGAAGCAGCCCGCAAAGCGAAGAGTGTTTTACTCGAGCCTATCATGAAAATTGAAGTGGTTTGCCCAGATAATTATGTTGGTGATGTTACCGGCGACCTTAACAAACGTCGTGCAGTAGTCGAAAATATCGACGCCAAGATAAAGTACCAGATTGTAAAAGCTAAAGTGCCCTTGTCGGAAATGTTTGGTTATGTTACCAGCTTACGCACCGTGACTTCAGGACGTGGAAATTCAAGTATGGAATTCTCACATTACCAGGAAACTCCAAGGAATATTGCCGAAGAGGTGATAGCCAAGATCAAAGGATATTAAAATCAGTCAATAACGTAATAAAAGATTACAACGTGAACCAGAGGATTAGAATAAAGCTGAAATCGTACGATCACAACCTGGTGGATAAGTCTGCCGAAAAGATCGTGAAGACGGTGAAATTGACCGGTGCAATTGTTAACGGGC
>JBAXXB010000119.1:0-12154 GCA_037128115.1 Bacteroidota bacterium | reverse complement strand
GCTGCACATCATAATGCATCATATCCCAGGTGATCATGTTTCCACCTGCCATCCATTGGTTATCCCAATAGGCTTTATCGTCCCTGATATTCACGCTGTCCTTGCGGGCGGCCTGGTCGCGGTCGAACTGTGTAGCCGTAACTTCCAGGGAGGCGTTTTCCATGAAACGGCGGCCTGTTTCTTTAACTACGGCAAAAGCGGTGGGTAATATCTCAAGTAGCGTTTCCTGCGTTTTACGATATTCTTCTTTATCGAGTATATCAATACGTTTATACAGGTCTTCCTTTTCTTCTATGTCAATATCAAAATCAGTATCAATCCTGGCCTTAATTGTATCAATTTCGTCCTGTTCGGCTTTAACGGCATCGGCTATTTTTTGCCTGAACGAAATGGTCATGGCACGAAGACCATCATTATCAATCGATTGTAGTTTTTCGAATTCAGCCTTGGCTTTTTCAACCATTGGCATGATAATTTTTATATCGCGGTCGGATTTGGTACCTCCCGAAATCATTTTCAGAAATGAATTGAGCATTTTACAGATGGGTTAAGCGGATATAAATTTATCCAATCAAACATGCAAAGATAATGTTTTCAACGAAAGGTAATTATTTGGTCCTGAAGATTGAAAAACAGGAATAGCCAAAGCAAATACCATACAAAAAGCGAAAAAACCCTGGAATAAGCGACAAAGTGGCAGTAGTTGTTTCAAGGAAGTACAGATGCGGGTCCTACGGGGAACTACAGTACAGGCAAACGGGTGTTACTCGTGGTTTATTGGAGGGTAAATATAAGAGTTGTTGATATAGTCAGCGGTTAACACCCGGTAAATAAAAAGGAAAACAGAATTTTCGAATAGACACCTTTCCATTGATTGCAGGATTCAGGCTGCAGGTCCGTAACGAAACAGGGCGTTGGTTTTGCCAGCGCCCTGATGTTGTTTGTTAATATTCGTCTTCGTGAAAGAAGAAATCCTCTTTCGAAGGATAATCGGGCCAGAGGTCTTCGATACTCTCGTAGATCTCACCTTCATCTTCCAGTTCCTGGAGGTTTTCAACCACTTCCATGGGGGCTCCCGAGCGAACACAGTAGTCGAGAAGCTCTTCTTTAGTAGCCGGCCAGGGGGCATCTTCCAATTTTGAGGCTAATTCTAACGTCCAGTACATTTGTCGAAAATTAGGGTTAATTTTTTTGCAAAAATAATCTATTCAAAATCAAAATCAATACCTGCCGCAATTTTGTGAATAACTTATTAAAAATTAGCGGATTCACATCGGATTTCAAGCTAAAAACAGGTGGTAGTGCAATCAATACCAATACTTCTACCCTTGAAAAACGTCAGGTTTCCACGGCAGATCAGGAATATTATTCATAAATGCCAGTTCCCTTGCGAGCACAAAGAGGTAGTCGGAAAGACGGTTGATATATTTAATCAGGATTTCATCCACAGGCACTTCGGATGCCAATTTTATGATTATCCGCTCAGCCCGGCGGCAAACCGTGCGGCAGATATGACAAAGCGAAACCAACGGATGTCCTCCGGGAAGTATAAACGAACTCAGATCCGGAAGGTGGGTATTCATGGCATCAATCTCATTTTCAAGCTCAGACACATTTGCTTCCGACAAATGCGGGAGTGCCCGGGCGATCTCCTTTGTGGTATCAGTAGCCAGGAGCGACTCGGCCGTAAAAAGGTTTTCCTGCACCCGCAGCAATACTTCCCTTACATGCGCATCTGCGACCTGGTCGCGGAGATTCCCGATAAAGGAGTTCAGTTCGTCGAGAGTGCCGTAGGCTTCAATGCGCTCGTGGTATTTGGGCACGCGCGTTCCGCCTATAAGCGAGGTTTCGCCTTTGTCCCCGGTTTTAGTATATATCTTAAAATCATTTCCCATTTAGCAAGCCTGAAGGTATAATCAATAGAAATACAGGAACATTTTGTATTTCAGGAACAGAATAACAAACAAACAGGTACTAATTGTTCAATGCCTGGGCTGCAGAAATAATATTTGTGTTCAGGTAATCGGCCGAAATCATCCCGTCCATCAGCCGTATGATGCGGTGCGCATGGCGGGCGATATCTTCTTCGTGGGTTACCAGGATGATGGTATTCCCGGCTTTGTGTATCTGTTCGAGTACTCCCATAATCTCGGAAGAGGTAGTCGAATCAAGGTTACCCGTGGGTTCATCGGCCAGGATAATGGATGGCTTGTTCACCAGTGCCCGGGCAATGGCTACGCGTTGGCGCTGTCCGCCCGAGAGCTCGTTGGGCTTATGATGTGCCCTGTCAGTAAGTCCTACGCTGGCAATCACCTCGTTAGCACGTTCGAGGCGTACAGGTTTCGAAACACCGGCATATACCTGTGGAAGCATCACATTGTCGAGTGCGGTGCTGCGCGGCAGCAGGTTAAAAGTCTGAAACACAAATCCTATCTCCTTGTTCCGAATACGTGCAAGCTCATTATCATTTAGCTTGCTAACATCCTGGCTATTTAATATATAGTGCCCGCTGCTGGGTGTATCAAGGCAACCGAGGATGTTCATCAGGGTAGATTTGCCGGATCCTGAAGGCCCCATCAGCGCCACAAATTCGTTTTTATAAATGGATAAGGTTATCGAACGCAAAGCCCTTACCAGTTCGGCTCCAACTTTGTAAGTACGGGTAATATCGGTCAAACGGATGATCTCCTGCTGGCTCATGTGAATAAGAGATAAAATGATTAAGTAACAAAAGTAATTGTTTTTAGAACGAGATGATTTTTAAAAGGAAAATTTTGAAGGTTCAGCCCCGGTGATTATTAGTTTCTGATTTTCGGTTCAAGCCGGATTTTATGTAGTTTTATAGCAAAATATTTCCAGTCAACCGGAAATGAAATACCCGGATCAAATAAACTAGAGAATAATGAGCTCAAAAATGGATAACCTCCGCCTAAATTATAAGATATGGCTGGAGACAGATGGGCATGTCGGAGTGCTGGGTGATAAGAAATGCGAACTGCTCAGGGCCATAGATGAAACCGGTTCCTTAAATGATGCCATGAAAAAGCTGGGACTGACGTATCGCAAAACCTGGGATAACCTGAAGCGGATTGAAAAAGAACTGGGCTTCCCGCTTATAATCCCTACCAGAGGAGGCGCCGAAGGCGGAAATACTGTCCTGACCCGGGAAGGCAAAATTATTATCGCCGCATTCGCTAAGTTTCATCTTGAATACGATTCTATTATCCTGAAAGGATTTGAAGATATTCTGGCCGAACTGAAACAGGAAATGGACTAAAGAATTTCCGGGATTTCTTGCACCTCAATGAAATTGTGATACTTTTGCCACCGAATTGCAAATACATGCAATTCGCATGAACTGCCGCAAAGGATCATAGTCTTATGAACAACGCCATTTATAATTTCCCCCTTCCGTCGAACGAACCTGTTCTGGAATACAAAAAAGGCAGCCCGGAAAGGATGCTGCTGGAAGCCGAACTGGAACGCCAACGCCTGAATCCCATCGAAATCCCATTGATCATAGGGGGACAAGAAGTCAGGACCAAGGATACCGGGCTGGTGAGGGCTCCGCATTGCCATACCCAGGTGCTGGCAACTTATTATAAAGCTTCGGAAAAAGAAGTGACTACGGCCATCGAAGCTGCGATGGAAGCTCATCGTGTATGGTCGGATCTTTCGTGGACCGTGAGGGCTGCCATATTGCTAAAGGCTGCCGAACTCATTTCAGGTAAATACAGGGCCGTGATGAATGCCGCCACCATGCTGGGCCAGAGCAAAAACATATTCCAGTCCGAGATAGATGCAGTATGTGAAACCATTGATTTTCTGAAGTTTAATGCCTTCTTTGCATCCCGTATCTACGAAATGCAGCCGCGTTCGGCATTCAACCAATTGAACAAAATGGAATTCCGCCCGTTGGAAGGGTTTGTATTTACCGTGAGCCCGTTCAATTTTACCTCCATCGCTTCTAACCTGAACATGGCCCCCGTCATGATGGGGAACACCACGGTATGGAAACCTGCCACCACTTCCTTATTGTCCAATTACTACCTGATGAAGATTTTCCAGGAGGCCGGGCTTCCTGACGGGGTAATAAATTTCATTCCCGGCAGCGGTGCCCTGATTGGTAAAACCGTGCTTGCTTCGCCTGACCTGGCAGGCATACATTTTACCGGCTCTAACGAAACCTTCAACCTTCTATGGAAGGAAGTGGCTTTGCATCTGCCTGCTTATAAATCATACCCCAGGCTAATCGGTGAAACCGGCGGTAAAAATTTCATTTTTGTGCACCCCTCGGCAAAGGCTGACGAAGTTGCCGTGAATGCCTACCGCGGTGCTTTTGAATACCAGGGTCAGAAATGTTCGGCAGCATCACGCATGTATGTGCCGGTTTCACTCTGGGCTGATGTAAAAACTGAATTGGTCCGGATATGTTCCGAAGCCGGGATGGGTGATGTTTCGAATCCTAAGAACTTTATCAACGCGGTGATCGATGAAGGGTCTTTTGACAATTGCATGAATTATATAGCTTATGCGAACAATTCGGCAGAAGCGGAAATTATTGCCGGCGGGAAAGGGGATAAAAACCTGGGTTACTTTATTGAACCTACCATTATACTTACTACCGACCCGAATTTCAAGTCCATGGAGGAAGAGATATTTGGCCCGGTACTGACAGTTTTCGTTTATGAAGACAGCAGTATGCAGGCAACCCTGGATCTCTGCAATACTACTTCACCCTATGGGCTCACAGGAGCAGTATTTTCACGCGACAGGGTTGCGGCTTCGGCCATGTGCGAACAGTTGCGGTACTCAGCCGGCAATTTCTATATCAACGACAAACCAACGGGTGCTATTGTAGGACTTCAGCCCTTTGGCGGCTCCAGGGCATCCGGGACCAATGATAAGGCCGGCGGCGAATTCAACCTGATACGTTGGATAAGCCCGAGAACGATTAAGGAAACGTTTCAGCCGGCGACCGAATACAGGTATGGATATATGGTGGAAGAAGATTCCGGGAAATAAGGGCAACAAGCCTCTATGATTCTCCCTGGTCACCCATTTCTCCATTCTTTTTTTGAAAATTGAGCATCCGAATTAAAATACAATATTGATAAAGTTAAAAATCCCAAAATGACATTTGATTTAAAAAATTTAGGAATCAGGCCCGTGAACCCGGGTGCCAGCACCGGCAGCGAATGGCTGGCAACAGCCGGAGACGAAACCTCCTCGTATTCACCCATTGATGGTTCGCTTATTGCAAGCATGACAAATGCCACGACGGATGATTATGAACAAATTGTCGCCAAAGCACAAAAGGCATACCTGGAATGGCGCGTTGTACCGGCTCCCAAGCGTGGTGAGGTAGTACGCCAGATTGGCGAAGCCTTGCGCGAAAGAAAAGCTGAACTTGGCTACCTGGTTTCCCTCGAAATGGGCAAGATTTACGAGGAAGGACTGGGAGAAGTGCAGGAAATGATAGATATCTGTGAATTTTCGGTGGGGCAGTCACGTCTTCTCAACGGAGCCACTATGCATTCTGAACGTCCTTTTCACCGCATGTACGACCAGTATCACCCTATTGGAATTATAGGCATCATTACGTCCTTCAATTTTCCAGTGGCTGTATGGGGCTGGAATGCCATGCTGGCCGCTATTGCCGGTGATGTTGTAATCTGGAAGCCCAGTTCCAAGACGCCGCTTTGCGCTATTGCCGTTCAGAAGATCATTGCCGAAACACTCAGGATCAACAAGGTCCCCGAAGGAGTCTTTAACATGATCATAGCTAAATCATCGGTCCTGGGCGATAACTTTGCGGCCGATAAGCGCATCCCGCTGATGTCAGTTACCGGCTCAACAGCCGTAGGCCGTAGGGTGGCAGCCATAGTTGGAAAACGCCTCGGGAAAACCATACTGGAATTAGGCGGCAACAATGCCGTGATCATCTCAAAATATGCTGACCTGGATATGACCCTCCAATCGGTGGTTTTCGGCGCCGTGGGAACCTGCGGTCAGCGTTGCACCTCCACCCGCCGCCTTATCATACACGAATCGGTTTACGAAACCGTTAAAACCCGCCTGGTGGCAGCTTACCAAAGCATCAGCGATCGTATAGGTGACCCACTCGTAAAAGATACTCTTATAGGGCCATTGGTGGATGGAACAGCCGTGAAAAATTTCCTTTATGCTATTGATGAAGTACAGAAGGAAGGCGGGAAACTGGTGTTTGGCGGCACAAGCCTTAAAGGAGAAAAATACCCTAACGGCAATTACGTGATGCCCGCCTTGGTTGAAGCGGAGAATCATTACCAGATGGTACAGGAGGAGACCTTTGCCCCTATTGTGTACCTGATAAAATATGGCAGTATAGAAGAAGCCATTAGCCTTAACAACCAGGTTCCACAGGGACTGTCGTCGTGCATATTTACCGAGAACCTGGCTGAAGCAGAGAAATTCCTGTCAGAAACCGGTTCCGACTGCGGCATTGCCAATGTGAACCTGGGCACTTCGGGTGCAGAGATCGGGGGCGCTTTCGGTGGCGAAAAAGATACGGGCGGCGGCCGCGAATCAGGCTCTGATGCCTGGAAAGCCTATATGCGCCGGCAGACCAATACCATTAATTTTAGCGGGCAGACCGCATTGGCACAGGGAATTACTTTCGATTTCTAATATTTAAATTTTGTCAGCCTAGCACTCTCCCAGTGTCAGACACCCTGCGGGTGTACAGACACTGGGAGAAAATGCTTTTTTACCTATTAAAGAAGTGCAGGTTTTCCCCATATGTTCTTATTCCCCATTATCCTCCTTCGATGCCCTGGCCGCATTCCTTCCTTTGCGCTGGGCTAACAGCAGACGGTAATGCTGTATGCGGGTATTTACTGATTTCGCAAGTTCGCCGTAGCCCTCATCACCTTGGAGGGTCATAAAGGCATTCAGGTGGGTTACTATGCTTCGGAATGCATCGTCAACGCTTACACGAACCTCTTTCATGCTGCCCTGTACTTTAGCGACTTCTTCACTGTAACGGCTCTGCATCAGCCCGATGAAAGCCTGGTTGCGCAGTTCCAGTTCGGCAAGCCAGCCGCCCAAACCTAATAATGCAATGTCAGAAGCATAGGATTTGTTGAGCAACGATAGCAGGCTTACTATGTCAGCCGTTTCGGCATCATAGGATTTGCGGGCCACATCTCCGTAATGGCCGAAAGCAACCCAGAGGCGGCTCCCGGCCTGGCTGAGGTCGGACAGGTAATGGTGTGCGGCTGCATCCACCTGCTTTTGAAACCCGGTAATAAGTTCGTCGCGGCTGGTGTCGGCTGTACTCAGTTCATCAGTAATGGAGCTTTTGCGCATTTTTGCCAGTATCCTCCGCTCCAGGTTGTGGCTCTCCAGGTAAGGGGGCAGTACGGCAGCAATACTGGCGTTTACCAGGCCCGGTACTTCCAGAAGATTACGGCATTCGGCATGAAACTGCAAATGCTCTTCATTTTGAAGGTTGTGCATGTAAAAGGATTCAATCAGCATAGGGTATATATTTAGCCAGAGTTCGAAATTGCACTTTAAATTACTCAGAAACGGGCAGGGTTTTCGGGAACAGTCACGCTAATGCCATATTTACAGCCATACTGCCCCTTAAAGAGGCAGGACAAAAAGATAAACTATCGCCGCAACATCAACGGCATGCATGACCAACAGACAGGACCCTGCAGCTGACATTCCTGACCACAGGAATCTTGGCCGCGAACTAAGGCATATGTCCCTGCCTGTAGGAACGTCTGTTGCGGACTTGCAGCATACTGTCCTTTACCCTGGCCATAAAGATGTGAAGTTGCAAGGCCATTTCCTGCCTTCGTGGACCCTGTATGCAAAACACTGTCACCGGATTCTTGGTGACACAACGATAGACGCATCAGGGACACAGGCTTACAGCCATACAATGTTGTTAATGGGAATCCGGTCCCTATGCTAAAAGAGGAGTTTTGCGGATTGCTAGTAGTGGGGCGGTTCATGACATTGCAATCAGGTAGTGAGAAGATTACAGTTAGACGACAAGTTACAGATGAGCCAGGATGTTGATATTTACAGAGGAATATCTTACTTCAAAGATAAGGCATATTTAACAAAATGGCTCCGTGGAAGGGGGAAATATTTGTGCAGATTTCAACCCTGCTAAAGTTATTCCAGGCAGTTTGATGTAGTCTATAGCCTGCAGCCTTGCGGCCCGCTTCCTTTTCCGGTGTCAAGTCTCCGGCCGGTGCATGTTAGGGTGCAATTCTTATATTTCGCTTATTTTCCGGATTAAACCCGTAATTTTGATGCCGGAATACTCATAGCCGGAATCATGTTCCGGGGGAAGAGCAGTCCTTGCAAATTAAATCGACGCTTTATCAGCCGTCACCCAACGACCATCTATGCCTTCCAATACTCCTACGATAAAAAAAATATGGTTTATCTCCTGGCCCATCATGATCAGCCTGGTGGCCCAGAACATTGTGAATGTCACCGATACGGCTTTCCTGGGACATGTGGGAGCCGTCGAACTGGGGGCTTCGGCCATTGGCGGGCTATTCTATATCACCCTGTTTATGGTAGCTTACGGTTTCACCACGGGCGTACAGATATTGATCGCCCGCCGCAACGGTGAGAAGGATTATCCCGCCATAGGAGCTATTTTCGATAACAGCTTTTACTTCCTGGGGATAACAACCATCCTTATTACCGTGCTGATAGTATTCTTTGGAGCGCAGTTGCTGAAGCCGTTCATTGCTTCCGAAGCCGTGTTCCGGGCAAGTACCACATTCCTTAAATACCGTATTTTCGGACTGTTTTTTGCATCCTCGGCCCTGCTTTTCCGTTCGTTTTACACCGGTATTGCTTTTACCAAGTATATCAGCATCAGCGCGGCTATTATGGCGGGGCTTAATGTAATACTCGAGTACGGTATGATCTTCGGGCACCTCGGCTTTCCCAAAATGGGCATTGCCGGTGCCGGACTGGCGTCAGCCATCTCCGAAACCTGCGCCATGTTGTTCTTTTTTGCCATCACGGCGCGAAGGGCACACCTGGCAAAATACAAGCTGTTCGCCTTTGTGAAGCCCGACCTGTCGATCATCAAAAGCACGCTGGATGTTTCGCTTTATATAATGATACAGTTTGTGCTGTCGCACGCCGTATGGTTTGGCTTTTTCCTGATGATCGAAAAGATGGGTGAAACATCCCTGGCTGTTTCGAACATTATCAGGAGTATCTATATGTTGCTGATGATCCCTGCCTGGGCGCTGAGTTCAGCCACCAGCAGCATTGTAAGCAATGCCATAGGCGAAGGTTTCCCGAAACAGGTTATCCCCATCGTTAAAAAAGTGCTGGTCTTCAGCATGGGGATCATGTTACTGGTTGCATTCCTGGCTGCCTTTATACCCGGCGTTATGATTTCCATCTATACAAGCAACCCTGTATTGATTGCCCAATCCATGACTTCCTACTACGTAATCCTGGGGGCAGTATTCCTTTTTTCGGCCACCATAGTATTGTTCAACGGTGTGCTTGGGACCGGCAATACCCGAACCGGCCTTGCCATCGAACTAGTTACCCTGAGCATCTACCTGGTAACGGCATGGCTGCTGGCTGTAAAACTGCGTGAACCCATTGAAGTGGTATGGCTGACCGAATATGTATACAGTATCATCATCGGGACCCTATCGTGGATATACCTGAAGCGGGGCAAATGGGAGGGAAGAGTTATCTGAGCAGGAATGATTATGCTGTTCATTTAATGTTTACACCTTACGGGGTTTAAAAACCTGACGGGTTTAACGGGTTTATTCATATTATTCCTATCTTTCGCCACTTAAATGCTGGTCTTACTATAATCCCGCTCTATGGAATGGTTTGTAATTGTTAATCCCAATGCCGGAAAACGCAAGGGCGAAAAGGATTGGCTTGAAATAGCAGCACAGCTTACTGCGGCAGGAATCAGTTTTGTTAACGTTTTTACCGAACACCGGGGCCATGCCGTGGTGCTTTCACGTAAATACATCGAAAACGGTTACCGCAACATTATTGTTGTGGGTGGCGACGGGACACTGAATGAGGTTGTAAACGGAATCTTTACCCAGGCTCATGTGCCTACCAACGAAATAACCCTGGCCATGATCCCCGTGGGCACAGGCAACGACTGGTGCCGTACGTTTGGAATACCGGGCGACTACAAGCAGGCTATCAAGCTAATAACTAGACAGGAAATATTCGTCCAGGATACCGGGGCTATCAAATATATCTCTTCGGAGGGGGGCGAAAAAACAAGGTATTTCATAAATATGGCCGGAATGGGTTTCGACGCACTGGTTGCAAAGAAAACCAACAAGCAGAAAGATCAGGGAAAAAGCAGTCCCATGTCCTATGTGGTGAACATCTTCGCCAGCCTTTTCAGCTATACCAGCACGAAAGTCACCATTTTACTCGACTCAGGCAAAGAGGCTTCGGATATTTTCAGCATGAGTGTCGGCATCTGCCAGTACAACGGGGGCGGCATGAAACAAGCCCCGGATGCCCTGCCCGATGATGGCTTGTTCGACCTTACACTTATTAAGCCTATCGGCAAGTTCAAGATCATCAGGAATATTATCAAGCTGTTCGATGGCAGTTTTACAAATTTGCCTGAGGTGAGCACATTTCGTTCATCCAAGATCATTATTCACTCAGAGCCCCCCATGTATATGGAAGCCGACGGCGAATCGCTCGGGCATACGCCTTTCGTGTTTAATATCCTTCCGCGAAGCCTGAATGTGGTTAGCGGCCTGGAAAAGAAAAAGGGAGCTTAGGGCCCGGTTTTCGGTCAGTACTGAATAGCTGAACGAACCAGGCCTGTCGAATATCTGCCCCGGATTCACTTTTCAACTTGCCAGTCTTCATTTCTCAGGAGAATTTATCGTCCTGTGGAAGAATAAACAGCACTCCTTTACCAGCCTGTTAAAAAAATATTCCTCATCAGAATAAAATCAAGTATCTTTGTATACAGTAAAATGACTATGAACCTCAAACGCTTCCATATTTACGCTAAAAATGCCTTTCTCATTGCATTGGCAATGATTGTATTGGCTGGCGCTTCGGGATTGTCGTACAAGGCTCATTACTGTCATGGTTCACTGGCAGGCATTGCTTTCTATACAGAAATAGGCTTACAGCAAAAGGCAGGTTGCGGATGCAAGGACGACGCAATCATTGCTAAGAATCTGGCGGTTGCGAAGGATATTGTTATTAAGAAAAAACCCTGCTGTTCTGATATTTCGTATTTCGGTAAGTTAAATACTGAATCAACCAGCAGTCCTGTTTTGATACAGGCAACCATTGAACCCGCCCCAACGGCAGTAATTTGCCACACGCTATGCCTGCCTGACGCAGGGAAACAATTGGTTTCAGATTTCGATTTCAAGTTTCCACCCCCCCTTCTCGCCGGCCGTAAACTCGTGCTGTTCCTTTCGCAACAGCGCATCCCACTGATCAGATATTACTGCTAGGAAGGAGTTTTTCCTTTCCTGGATTTGCCGTTTCCGGCATCACATGGCCAGACAGGCTGTGATGAAACGGAAACAGTTCTGCAATTCAACAACAGTTTTAATTTCTGATCTCACAAATTCATGTACACAAAAACAATCATATACGCCTTTTTCTGCCTCTGGCTTTCAGCCCTGGCAGGAAATGCTTCCGCCCAGGCCATCAGCGGAACCGTGAGTGCCCCCCATACCGGGACACAAAAAGAAACTCTCGCAGGGGTGAGCATCCGCTGGATAGGAACTTTTGCAGGCACAACTACCGATGCAGGAGGCAAATTCCGCCTCTCGCGCAAAGGAAGCAACAAACAACAACTCGTGGTCAGTTTCATTGGTTACCGGACGGATACCGTTGAGGTGGAAGGAATCAACCATGTTGACATAGCCATGGTGGAAGCCAGCAGCGAACTGAGCGGGGTCGAAATACACGACCACAGCGGCAGTTCATACATTTCCCAGGTAGACCCGCATAAGATACAGGTAATAACCAGCAAGGAGCTCCGTCGCGCAGCCTGCTGCAACCTGGCTGAAAGCTTTGAAACAAATTCGTCGGTCGATGTGAATTATGCCGATGCCATTACCGGGGCTAAACAGATACAGATGCTGGG
>JBAXXB010000118.1:0-12222 GCA_037128115.1 Bacteroidota bacterium | reverse complement strand
ATGAACCAGAGCGGGGATACTATTCCTTACCGCCTGTGGATTGCCGGCCAGGCTGTCGAAGTAACCAGCCTTCCGCATTCCATACAAACCCTCGTAGTCGAGTAAGGCCTTCATAATAAGGGATTTTCCCAAACAATACATCAGGAACAAATCAGCCGGAAATCATTTTCCGGCTGATTTGTTTTTTAGTTTTTGTCTATTAAACCGGGAGGATTGAACAGGTAACAGGCAATAGTAATCCCGGCCTTATCAGTAGTTTATTTTTTGAATCCAGTTGAAGTGGGCAAGCAGCTTGATAATCAATACTATGTAAGCACTGAGTCGTTTTTATTTCTCCACATCATCATATATATCGAAATATTTCGTATATTTAAGGGTCAAATAATCTGTGCCATGAAAACTACAGCTATACTTCTCGTATCTGTTTTTATGGTTATACCGGCCATAAAGACCCATGCCCAGGTTACCGGTGCGAAACCCAATCCTAAAAACACTTCCGTTATTTCGGATGCAGCCCGAAACCAAAGCTCGTTTGTCCCTATTGCAGGCACGTCGTTCGTAGGCGTGCAGATGCCTTTGCAGGGTGTAGAAGGGCAGATATATATAGGTGCAGACTGGCCCCTGGGAAGGGTTGAGTTACGCGATGGAAGTGCTATTGATACTTATTACCTGAGGTATAACCTGCTGGCGGACCAGATGCAGTTTATAAACGGGAAGGACACACTGGCGTTTGCATCACCTAAAGAATTGAAAACCGTCACTTTGGCAGGGCATACATTTGTTTACGAAACCTACCAATGTGAGAATACGATCCGCCAGGGTTATTTCGAAGTTCTTGAACCCGGGAAAAACAGGTTGCTTTTAAAAAGGGTGGTTACCTACCTGATACCGGATGAAAACAGCCCGGATGGCCAGGCTTCAACAAGGTACCTGGTTGATGAGTATTATTTTCTTGGTAAACCGGGCAAACCTGCTGTTAAATTGCTTTGCAACCGCAAAAGTGTGCTCTCGGCTCTAGGGGACTATAAATCAGAAATGGAACACTACCTGAAGAAAACCGGAAACAAGGTCCATGATGCAGCTGACCTCCGTAAATTGGTAGCCTATTATAATACCCTGGACAGTAAATAAGTCCTGAAGCCGGTAAAACTCATACCTTTGCGTGATAATCCCGCAAAGTGAAGAGTGTATTACCCATAACCCGTTTAACACAGCTTTTCGAGCCTTTGGCATCGTGCAACATCTGCCCACGGAATTGTAACGCGGACAGGCTCAATGGACTGTCGGGTATTTGCGGAAGTGATGCCCGTTTTCGTATCAGTTCAATATGTATCCATAAGGGGGAAGAGCCTGCAATCACTGGAGCTAACGGGATTTGCAATGTGTTTTTCAGCAGCTGTAATCTTTCCTGCATTTACTGCCAGAATTACCAGATAAGCAGCTGCAAAGGAAAATTGCAGGGGCAGGAAATGCTCCTGGACGAAGTTGTGGATGCCATTATAGCTTTGCTCCAACAGGGTTGCCATGCCGTTGGATTCGTGTCTCCATCGCATTATATTCCTCATGTAAAAGCGATTATAGAAGCCTTGCGATTGCAAGACCATCACCCGGTTTTCGTTTATAATACAAACGGGTACGATAAAGCAGAAGAAATTAGCTCCCTTGAAACATATATTGATATTTACCTCCCGGATTATAAATATTCGGATAACAAGCTGGCCAGACAATACTCAAAAGTTTCGGATTATCAACAAGTTGCTTTTGCAGCTATAAAGGAGATGTACCGGCAGAAAGGTTCAACGCTGATGATAAATGACAAAGGTTTCGCTGAAAGAGGTCTGATTATCCGTCACCTGGTGCTCCCCGGTCATACGGAGAACAGCGTGAAGGCATTACGACAAATTGCTTATATTTCAACATCCGTTGCTGTTTCGTTAATGGCACAATACTGGCCTACGCCAGCCGTGCTCCGGCACCCTACACTTGGCCGATCAGTAACAAGGGAAGAATATGAAATTGTCAGGGACGAACTCGAAAGCCTTGGGTTTTACAAAGGCTGGGTACAGGAACTGGAAAGCAGTGAACATTACCTGCCTGATTTTAATTTGGATGAGCCTTTCATCTAAATCTAATATGTAACGGGCTAAGCAGGCAAATAGATTTCACCTTGGTCCAGTTCGTTTTTCGTTGCCTATTTTGTACTTTTGTGAAAATTGGCATAAAGTCCGATTATTACCGTAAGAACAACGACTGCTTAAATATACTTGTTGGAGACATAATGAATACCCTTTTTAAAATCGTTAAAATTACAAAGGAAGTCATTGACTCCATGCTCACTAATCCCGGTGAACCACACCGTCATGAGCATGAGGAGTTACTGATCATAACACACGGAACCCCGGCACATTACCTCGATTTCACGAAGCAGGTATTGCAATCGCCTGTGATAGTTTATGTTGCCCAGGGAAAGGTGCATACGTTTAATCCTGATCCTGAAACCCGGGGTTGGGTAATATGGTATAAGAACGAACTGGTTCCCCAGAGCCGTTTTAATTTTTATTCCAATTTCATGGACCAGATTACATATAATCTAAGTGAAGATTATTGCAGTACCACCCTTCATTCGTTGTGCGAAATCATGCTGAAGGAGTTTGAACAGGATGCTGCAAACTATCAGGTAATCAAACATTTGCTGAGTGCTTTGCTTTCAAAACTGGAGGCTGACAGCAAAAAGGAATACCTCGACAGCAAAGTAGCGAATCATTCGCAACTGATCACCTTTAATAATTTTTTGAAGATATTGGAATATAATTTCATGCGCCCGGATGGTGCTGAATTTTATGCGGAGAAGCTGAATATGAGTTCCCGCAACCTTAACCTGATCAGCCAATCGGTTTTTGGAAAGAGTGTTACCGAGATCATTGAAACACGGAAACTCATTGCCGCGCGCGACTTATTGCTGAATTCAGGCAAATCGGTTTCGGAAATAGGTTATGACCTGGGTTATAACGAAAAATCATATTTTACCAGGGTCTTCCGGAAAAAGACGGGGGTGACGCCAACGGGATTCCGTGAACAGATGCAAACTTCTGTTTCCTGATTGTACCACATCTTTTCCTGAATGTGTAACCTGCGAGAATCGTATACGCAGTAATTTTGCTCCATCAAATTAATCATTCAAAATCTTTTAAAAATGGCAGCAAAAACTACCTGGGTCATAGACCCCACGCATAGCGAAATCGCTTTCAAAGTAAAACACCTGATGATCTCAAACGTAAAGGGTCACTTTAGCGAATTCTCAGGACAAGTATTAACTGAAGGTTCGGATTTTTCGACTTCAGAAATCAGTTTCCAGATCAACCCGGCGTCCATCAGCACAGGTGTGGCTGACCGCGATGGGCATTTGAAGAGTGCTGATTTTTTTGATGTTGAGAACTTTAAAGATATTACCTTCACGCAGGGTAAACTCACAAACACCGGGGGCAATGAATATGTGCTTACAGGCAATCTTACCATAAAAGAAAATTCGAAACCGGTAAGTCTCGAAGTGGAGTTGGGCGGGCTGATGACCGATCCCTGGGGAAATGAAAAAGCCGGGTTTACGCTTAAAGGTAAAACAAACCGCAAGGATTGGGGACTCACCTGGAATGCTGCCCTGGAAGCCGGCGGAGTTTTGGTAGGAGAAGTAATCCATCTCAGTTGTGATGTTGAATTAGTTAAACAAAACGCATAAGCCTGATTTTTAAATTCCTGAACATTAATTGTTTACGGATGAAAAGAATAGATTTTCTCAAATCACTTGCACTCATACCCTTAGCTGGTTTTGCTATGAACCTCAACAAACTAAATGCAATAAATAACCTCTTCGAAAGTACGGCAGCCATGCCTGTACTTTTCGTTGGTCACGGAAGTCCCATGAACGCCATCGAGACCAATGAATTCAGCCTGGAGTGGCAAAAAATAGGGAAGTCCTTACCCAGGCCTAATGCAATACTTTGCATCTCGGCACATTGGGAAACAAAAGGTACAATGGTTACAGCCATGGAAAAGCCCCCTACGATTCATGATTTCGGTGGTTTCCCGCAAGCCCTCTTCGATGTGCAGTACCCCGCTCCCGGCAGTCCTGAATTAGCGGATGAAACGAAAAGTATTATTACTAAAACGAGTGTGGGGCTCGATAATTCCTGGGGACTTGATCACGGAGCCTGGAGTGTGATTAAACATCTTTACCCAGCCGCCGATGTTCCAATCATACAAATGAGCCTCGATTACCTGCAAAACCCGCAATATCATTACGACCTTGCAAAAGAACTTGCATCGCTTCGCAAAAAAGGAATTCTGATCATAGGAAGCGGCAATATGGTGCACAACCTTCGCCTGCTCGACTGGAATATACCGGGCAGGGTTTCGACTGGGCCTTGGAGGCAAATTCGAAAATTAAGAAGTTAATAATGGGAAAAGATCACGGGCAACTGATAAATTACCGTCAATTAGGGCGGGAAGTTGAATTAGCGGTCCCTTCACCTGAACATTTTTTGCCCTTACTCTATACTCTTGCACTACAGGCAGAAAATGAGGAGGTATCCTTATTTAATGATAAGTATGTAATGGGTTCTATTTCAATGACATCGGTAAAAATTGGATAAAGGATAGTTGCTGATGTCCGGCGTTTTGAAACCTGTAACGGGAGTAAAGGAAGCATTTTCGCCCGGTTTATAGGGTGCAAAAGCAGTGTTTTACTGTGTTTTTTGAGTACAAACGGCCTTGTTTGAAAATTATTTTCAAAAAAAATGTAATTATTTATAAATAAATGTAATAGGTAGTTATTAATTTGTATCTTTGCAAAAAATCACATTAAAATTAAAACATCATGAGTAAAGGAACAGTAAAATTTTTCAATGATTCAAAGGGATTTGGATTTATTAAAGATGACGCATCGGACAAGGAATATTTTGTTCACGTTACAGGTCTGATTGACGAAATCAGGGAAAACGACCAGGTATCTTTTGACCTTCAGGAAGGTAAAAAAGGATTAAATGCAGTAAATGTTAAAGTAATTTAATATATATACAGAAGATTCTTTAAAAGCTCCGCTTCTTGCGGGGCTTTTTTTATGCCTGGCCGGAACCTTCTGATCTTACTGGAATTTGTAGCTTGAATGGATAGTGAAACAGGAAACCTTAATAAACAAGGTTGTAGGTCAGTTGTTTGAGTTCGATCTCAGCCACTTTAGCTGAGTATTGCAGATTGACCAGCAAGTAGGCTGCGGTTTCAAAACTTGTCTGTGCAACTTTAACATCCAGTATAGTGGCCTGGCTGACATGGAATTGCTGCATCACTACGTCGACCAATTGCCTTGTCATTTCGAAATTTTTCTTTTGTGCCTCAATTTGCTGTATAGCAGTAGAATAAGTTCGGTATAATTTGGCGGCCTGGGTAGCCAGCGAATTTTGCAGGCTTTCCTTTTCCAGTTTCGAATTGTCGACCCTGATTTTTGCCACGTCTTTCTGTGTTTTATATATATTCCCGTTGTAAATAGGCACCTGCAGGCTTAGGCCGGCCGTTGGACCATAGTTCTGGTTCATCAGCATAGTTCCTTTGTTCATGTTAGCATGATAATAGTCGTAACCGGCATTCAGTTTAATGTTTGGATACCTGAGAGCTGCCACCTCCTTAACATATTGCTCATCAATCATCACCTGCTGTTCAGCGCTCAGGTACTGAGGGTTGCGACTAAGGTAATTTAAAATCAAGTCGAGCTGCAGGGATTTGTCAACTGCAATGCTGTCGGCAACAGAGAAGGAAATTTGCCCTCTTTTTCCGATAAGGAGCAGGAGGTCTGATTTGTTCTGTTCGACTACTACCTTCTGCAGTTCAAGCAACTGTTCCGCTGAGTTCACATCCGTCTGGGCCTGCAGCATTTCGACTGCATCAGCCATTCCTACATTGTTTTTCACCTTGATGATATCCAATTTCTGCCTTGAAACATCGAGTGAATTCTGTATAATTTTCAGGTAATTCTGCTGGCGGATAATATCATAATAAGTCAGCATGATATCTGATATAGTACTCTGTATCTGCTGGTTGAGTTGGATTTCGCTTTGGTTTTGCAGTCGGCTGAGCCTTTCTTTGGTAGCTACTATCCTGAATCCGTTAAAAAGAACTATTCCGGCCGAAACTCCCGCGTTAACTGCATTTTCACCATTGTTTGCCACATTCGTTTTGGTTCCGTTACCGGATTTCTGGGATGACGCAGTCAGTGATCCGTTATCACCTGCACTGGCCGAAACTAGCGGTAATCCACCTGCAATACCATAGGTATTGTTGTTGCGGGCAATTTCAACATTGTTTTTAGCAATGCGTATATCAAAATTATTACGGAGTGCTGTATCTATTGCATTCTGCAAGGTAAACTGCTGCTGCGACTTCACTATAAAAGGCATGAACACCAGGGCCAACAGGGATGCATATGTCAGGTTGAATTTCATATCAGGATGAATTATTTTTTACCACTTCACTAATTGATAATGGGTCGTCCCAGGTGCAGGTTTACCGGGTAATGACCCGGGCTAATTGACCTCTTCCAAATCAGCCTTTTCTATTTCATGTTTTCCGGAAATAAAAGTATACACGGCTGGAATTACAAACAGGGTAAGCACAAGCGAAAACAAGAGACCGCCCACAACCACAATGCCCAGAGGGATGCGGCTGGTTGCTGCTGAGCCAAGGCTTAATGCGATGGGAAGGGCGCCGAGAGAAGTTGCCAGGCTGGTCATTAAGATAGGCCTTAAACGTAGGGTTGCGCCTTCAATCACGGCTTGTCGTTTCGCAAGCCCGGCTTCGCGTTTTTTATTTGAAAATTCCACGATCAGGATGCCATTTTTGGTCACAAGTCCGATCAACATAATCATGCCTATTTCGGAGAAAATGTTAAGAGTTTGTTTGAAAACCCATAAACTAAGCACAGCACCGGCTATGGCTAAAGGAACAGTTATCATGATGATGAGCGGATCCCTGAAACTCTCAAATTGAGCGGCGAGTACAAGGAAAATGAGTACGAGGGCCAGCAAAAATGCGAAGGCTGTATTGGATGAACTTTCGGCATAATCGCGCGATGGGCCGCTAAGGGAGGTCTGGTAACTTTCGTCAAGAAGTTTATCGGCTATAGCCTGCATGGCGGCTACACCGTCGCCTACAGTTTTCCCGTCGGCCAGCGAAGCGGATATGGTAGCCGCTTTGTACCTGTTATAGTGGTATAAGGAGGGAGGGTTTGCGTTAGGTACAATTTGGGTGACCGACGAAAGCGAAATATTCTCTCCCAGGTTATTCCTCACATACAGGTTAGAAATATCGGCCGGGGCCTGGCGGTTTTTCAATCCCACCTGGCTGATGACCTGGTATTGCTTGCCATTCATGATAAAATAATCCAGTCGCCTTCCACTGAAAGCGCTCTGTAATACACTGGCAATATCGGTTACAGTAAGGCCGAATTCCCGTGCCTTTATCCTGTCGATGGTAATGTCGACCTCTGGTTTGTTGAATTTGAGGTTAACATCCACGTTTTGAAACGTTTTGTCATTCTTGGCGGCATCCAGAAATTTTGGGATCACGCTTTTTAACTTTGCGAAGTCCAGGTTCTGGATCACGAACTGAACAGGCAAGGAACCCTTCGATCCCAGCCCCACCGAGATAGTTTGTTCTTCGACAGGGAAAATGCGGACATTGTTGAAGCGGCCCAGTTTCTTTGCCAGGTCTTTGGCAATTTCACTCTGGCTGCGGTTCCGGCTGTCAGCAGGTACAAGCCCGATACGCCCGTTGCCACTGTTTACTCCTGTGCTGCTGAAACCCGGTATGGATATAAATGAGAAGGCCGCTTCGGGAAGTGAGTCTATAAGATAATTCGCAATCTTGTTTCCGGTCTCCATCATATAAGGGTAGCTGGCTCCTTCGGGGCCTGTAATTTGCAGGCGCACGCTTCCCTTGTCTTCGAGCGGGGCAATTTCACTCTGCAGATTTGTCCCTACAAAATAGATAGCTGCAAAACAGGCAACTACAACTGCCCATGCAATCCAGCGGTGTTTGATAAAACGCGTAAGCAGGTTCCTGTAGCCGCTTTCCATCCCGGCAAAGAAAGGCTCGGTGCTGTTGTAAAAACGCCCGTGCTGGGCTCCCCTGCGATTCAGGACGATATTCAGCACCGGTGTAATGGTAAGGGAAACAAAAGCCGAAACCAAAACCGCCGAGGCAAGCACAATTCCGAATTCACGAAATAGGCTGCCGACAAATCCCTTCAGGAACAGTACCGGCAGGAAAACGATCGCCAGGGTGATGGATGTCGAAATAACAACAAAGAAGATCTCTTTACTGCCATCGATGGCAGCTTTCCTTACAGGGATTCCCTTTTCAATTTTGCGGAATATGTTCTCGGTGACCACAATTCCATCATCCACCACAAGGCCAGTGGCAAGTATGATGGCCAGCAGCGTCAGGATATTTACCGAGAACCCGAACGCATACATGATGAAGAACGTGAAAATCAGCGAAATAGGAATATCTATCAGGGGGCGAAGGGCAATGAGCCAATTCCGGAAAAAGAAGAAAATAACCAGTATGACCAACAGTATGGCAATGAGCAGGGTTTCCCCGACTTCTTTCAGTGATCTGCGGACATTCAGGGTGTTATCAATCAGGGTGGTAAACTGGATGTCTCCTTTTTGTGTTTTGCTTATTTCGGCCAGCCTTTTATTAAATTCGTTGGAAATATTGATGTAATTGGCGCCCGGTTGTGGAGTAATGGCAATACCAACGGCACTGACACCATTCAGTTTCCAGCTTTGTTCATACTGTTCGGGGCCAAGTTCCACTTGGGCAAGGTCGCCCAGCCGTATTATTCCATTCTCGTCGCCGCGTATAATCAGGTCCCTGAATTCTTTTTCAGTGGTCATATTGCCTAAGGCCCTGATAGTGAGTTCAGTTTTGTTTCCGTAAATTTTACCGGAAGGGATTTCTATATTTTCCTTGTTCAGGACTGTACTGATATCATTGAAAGTGATATTGTAAGCATTCAGTTTATCCGGATCGATCCAGATGCGCATCGAAGGTCTTTTTTGACCTACAATATTCACGGCGCTTACTTCGGGAATCGTCTGGAACTTATTCTGAAGTACATTTTCGGCATAATCGCTCAATTCGAGTAAACCTTTGGAAGGACTTTGCACTGCCAGCAAAATGATAAAATCACTGTTAGCATCCGATTTTGTGACAACCGGCGGTGCATCAATATCCTGGGGCAGGTTTCGCGCAGCCTGGCTCACTTTATCGCGTACGTCGTTTGCAGCAGCTTCAAGGTTGGCGTTGATGTTGAATTCAACATTAATACTGCTGCTGCCGACCGAACTTGTTGACGAAATGGTTCGAATGCCCGGGATGCCGTTGATTGATTTTTCGAGGGGTTCTGTGATCTGGCTCTCGATGATATCGGAATTAGCCCCGGTATAGGAGGTTCTGACAGTAATCATTGGTGGATCAATGGCAGGGTATTCCCTGACACCGAGGTAAGTATAGCCAATGATCCCGAACAGTATGAGAAACAGGTTCATTACAGTTGCCAGGATAGGCCGTTTTATGGAAAGTTCAGATATATTCATTATTATCTTAATCAGTTTTAAAATCAGGCGATTAATAGATTTGCGGAAGTATCAAAACTTCTTCATTTTTCCGGCCAGGTCAGAACTATCCATTCCTGAGTTTCTTTATTTTCACTGAGCCATTTGGCCGGACGAATAAGACACCGCTGACAACAACTGTATCGCCAACCTTGAGCCCATCCGTAATTTCCACTATATCGCTGTTCCTGATACCGGTTTCTACGTTCTGGTAAACAGCTTTGCCATTCCTGACCAAAACTACCTGGCTCGAAAGGGCATCCGGGATGATTGCATTTGTGGGAACCACAATTCCTTTTATTTTTTCATTTAAAAGTACTTTTACAAATGCACCCGGGTTTAAATTGCCCTGGCTGAGACGGGCACGGACCTTTATATTACGGGTGGTGGTGCTGATTTGCGGCTCAATCGCGCTGATTGACGCACTTAAATCCTCCTTCGAATCATTGGTTTGAACATTCACTGTTTTCCCGATTCTAATAAGGCTTCCGTAAACTTCAGGAACCGAAAAGTCGATCTTTATCTTATCGGTTTGCTGTAATGTGCCAATCACGGTTGAAGGAGTTACATAAGCACCCTCACTGACCAGCCTGAGCCCGAGGCGACCGCCAAAGGCGGCGCGGATCACTGTTTTATCAATTTGAGCGAGCAATACGCTGATGTTGGCTTTGTATAAATTCACCTGGCTGAGAGCTGCATCATACGAAGCCTGGTCGATACCATTGACCGCCAATAGCTTGTTGAGACGCTGTTCGGTTTTTTCGGCCAGATCGAGCTGAACTTTCTGCTGCTGCATCTGTGCCTGAAGGTCGGCATCGTTTATTTTTGCGAGTATGGTTCCGGCTGCGACCTGGGCTCCATCGGGAATATTCAGGAAGGTTAAACGACCTCCGACTTCGGGATGAAGTTCAATCATGTCTTCGGATAAAACAGTACCATTCACTTCAATATCAGAAGAGAAGTCCTTGTTTCCAGCAACTATTACGTCTACTGCTACAGGCGGTTTTTCTTTCTGGGCAGCCTGATCTTTGGCTTTGCCTGTACATGAAATGATAGCGGCCAGCATCAGTGGCAATGCAATTATTAACTTAAATCTCATAAGGAACTGATATTTTCGGTTAAGTTTCTTTTTATTTTAATTATAGTTTCCAGGAAGGCAGAAACCTGTGAATCTCCGAGTCCGTTCAAAGCAATCTGGTTGATTTCGCTGAAGGATCTTTTAACTTCAGGCAGGGCTATCAGTGCTTTCTCAGTCAGCATAAGACTATGTTTTCGGCGGTCGTTGGTTTTCCTGACCCTGGTAATATACCCATTTGCGGAGAGGTAATCGATAATACGTACAATACTGACCTTATCCGTCTGAAGTTCAAGGGCAAGTTCCTGCTGGGTTATAATTCCCATATGACTTTCAATTAAAACCAGGGCATAATAGTTTCGATCAATATCCAGGTGCTGAAGCCGGGCTCTCAAGAGACTCAAATATTCTTTTCCAAGTCCGGAAAATATTCGTCCAAATGGTTCTTCAACTTTCGAAACAGGAGTATTCAATACAAAAGAGTTTTTGCAAAAGTAAGTCAGTTTTGCAATTGGTTTACATTGTTAACTATTTTTTTGACATTAACTGTATTGACCACATTTAGTATTATTGGTAACCTGGAATTACGTTTAGGCTTTTATTCCAAACTGTAATGCAAATCATTTAAAGAGACCCGATCAATCGCAATTGTGATTATATGATCGAAATAGTTCCCGTAGGTTTAAACCGTAACCGGTAGATTTCCCTTTAGGAAAGGCTAAAATTTGTATATTACAGTTAATGAAGTAATTGCGAGTTGTTAACAGGACTGCCAATTAGGCTTAAATTTTAATAGGGGATTTTATCTATAGTTTCAATCCATTTATCAAAAACAATATTCGCCTCTTTCTGAAGTAACTGGGTCGGTTTCAAGCTGCGTTGTTCAGCTGGTAACGCGAGTTCAGTATAGAAAATTTCATCATCAAACCCGGCACGGGCTGCATCTGTCCTGTCGGCGGCAAAATAGAGTTTGTCAATCCGGGCCCACATGATGGCGCCCAGGCACATGGGACAAGGTTCGCAACTGGCATATATTTCACAGCCTGAGAGGTCGAAGGTGTCCAGCGTATTGCATGCCTCACGTATCGCAACTACTTCTGCGTGGGCAGTAGGGTCGTTGGTTGAAGTTACGCGATTTCCTACAGCAGCTATGATCGTACCATCTTTGACCACTACAGCTCCAAATGGACCACCTTTGCCTGTGATGATATTTTCTTCAGCCTTTTTAATGGCTTCCTGCATGTATTCCGTTTTGTTATCGACTGACATAGGTCAAAGTTATTTTCTGAATTCGGTGTTTTTGAATTGAGGTAAAGGTCAAAATATTCAAAGAGTTCAAGGAGTCGAAGAGTTTAAAGGGTTCGAAGAGTTCAAAGGGTTCAAGGGTTTAAAGCTTCAAAAAGTGCATAGAGTTTAAAGGGTTCGAGGAGTTCAAAGGGTTCAAGGGTTTAAAGCTTCAAAAAGTGCATAGAGTTTAAAGGG
>JBAXXB010000117.1:0-12274 GCA_037128115.1 Bacteroidota bacterium | reverse complement strand
CTGGTTCCTGTTCCCGCAGCTGTAACTACACACCAGCCCGCATCACTCAGTGCGGTCCAGGATAAATTGGAACTGACTGAGAAATTAGTTGTTCCTGCAGGGCTGCCAGCATCCTGGTTTCCAGGCGTAACTGCCAGGTAAGGCAAGGCTGCTTCCTGGGTAACAGTAACAAGCACCGGGGAAGATCCGGATGCACTTACTGTAATATTGGCAATCCTTGAAGCAAATCCCGAATTTTCAGCATATGTAGCAGTAAGGGTGCCGTTGCCTGATCCGGATGGGGTAACTGTACACCAGGTCTGATTACTGACCGCAGTCCAGGAAGTACCGGATGATACGGCGAAGTTTGTGCTCCCGGCTGGAGCTGTGACACTTTGGTTCGGGGGAGTTACTGATAAGGTGGCGACAGAAATGCCCTGCGTGAGCGTAACAACCACCGGGCTCAATCCTGAAACACTTATGGTAATATGTGCCAAACGATGGACACCGCTGGCGTTTTCTGTGTAACTGGCAGTAATGTTACCATTTCCGGAACCCGAAGGGGTAACGGTACACCAGGACTGATCACTGGTAACTGTCCATGCAGAATTAGATGTTACCGCAAATAAGGCTGAACCGGCAGCCGATGACACATCCTGGTTGGATGGTGTTACTGCTAAGGTGGCAGCTGCACCGCTCTGGAAAATCGAAATATCATCAAGGTAAACATTGCAGGCACTTCCCGAATTATCGGTCGTATGCCTGAACCTGAAATAGAAGTTATTCCCTGCATAGGAATTGAGGTTGTGCGTGCGTTGAATGTAAGATGCATTCTGCGTTAAGGGTGCCAGAGTGTCTATTTTCAACCAGGTTATCCCCCCGTTTACCGAAACTTCGGCATAAGTAGTATCATGCGCCGCAACTTTGTTCGCGCTGGTATTTCGCCAGAAATAAGAAATGGAATACCCTGCAGGCAGTATGACTTTTGGTGAACGAAGAACGGCCGAATTACTGCTGTTATAGAATGAACTCTTGGCGCAGAGTAAGCCGGAATGAGGGTTCACATTGTATTCGTACCAGGAAACATCCGGGGATATCACCCAAGCGCTGGTAACCGGGTATGTATGAAAGACAAGCGAATCTTCAAACCCCTCATAATAAGGAAATTGGTCGATCACAACCTCAGTTTTGAATTTCCATATGGGCGAGGGCTCCTGTTGTGAACCATTCTTTGCAATTACTCTCCAGTAGTGCATGGCTGAATCCGACAGTAATCCCGGAACCGTATATGTATTAATGCCGGCAATAGCTGCAGCATTATTGACTACCAGGGGAAGATTCAACGGATCCGTTCCGAAATACAGGTCATAGTTTGTTGTATTGGCCCCTAAGGTCCAGCTAAGATCAGTATCAACAGAAACAACAATGGCGTTATCAGCCGGTACCGGGTTGGTTGGAGTTGCAGGACCGGATGAAGTATAGTAAAATCTCATATTAGTCAGCGAACTGGGGTATGGGTTCAGGTAACCGTTTTGGCCCGGAAGTGGGAAAGTGGCATCATTCCCGCAGTTTTTATTATTGTTAATGGTCGAAGCCGATGACAGGAACTTGGGCCCGTAGCTGGTACCCCAGCGGTTTTCCCAATGGATAAGTATATTCTGGACACCATCGTATACAATCGGGCTTGTGAGAATAATTTCGTTCCATCCGTTAACAAACGTAAGACTCCCGTCGTAAACCAGGGTGTACCCGTTGCTGATAGGGTCTTCGAAACCGGCGGTGGCATATATCGTATTTGAGGAAAGTTTGACGTACATCTTCTGGTTTGTAACTGTCTTTGGGCCGTTTGTGCAATTCAGCCCGATTTTGGTGATCGTTTTAGCCGCCCCAAGATCAGTATGGTTATAAACCAGGTCACTCCAGGAATAATTCCAGGACGAATAAATGGGCATGGTATTTTCAATGACACCGGTTCCGATTTCTACATAATTCTGAGAGATCGTGCTTTTAACAACAAATGAAGAAAAGATAAAAACAAGAATGGCAATGCGGCAATGGAGTTTCATGGTGTTTGACTATTACAGATTTATTTATGCAGGTTGCAATGACAAAATAAGGCATTTATTTAAAAAGAAAAGGCATTCAACCCGTACGGATTCCGGTATCAGTACCTATCAGTTTTCAAACATACTGTTTGTCAAAGAATTATAATTGCCCTCACTCCTATCAGTGTGTTTGCCGTAATTAAATACTATTTTTGTTGCCCATATTAATCAAAATTGATTCTCACAACCTATGGAGTTGCTGGTTAAAATATTATTCGCCTTACCTGTTTACCAGTCGTTCGTACTTTCGATACTTCTTCTAGCCAGCAATAACAGGCATTTCAGCTATTCCAGGTTAATAATGGGCATATTCCAGTTATTAATGTCATTTTACTTTGGATTTAACTTCCTTTATAGCATAAGGGCATTTGAAATGATTGGATTCGTTTACTTCCTTATTGTTCCTGCCATACTTACCTTTATACCCGTTTTTTATCTTTATATACTTTCCATCACCACCCCTGCTTTCAGGTTTAAACGGAATCACCTCATTCATTTCATGCCTGCCATTATTATTCTCTGCCTGAATATACCTTACCTGACCACTTCATCTCCTGAAAGGCTCGATTTTATTTCGCAAGGATATAGTATGTCCCGCAGCACAGGACTATTCAGGTACCTGCTTAATATTTACATGCTGGGAATATTCGTTTTTTTTACACTTCAGCTTGCTACCTATGCACTGCTGGCTGTTAAACTTTACAGGGGGCATAAAACCTATATAGAAAGCAGGTATTCGTATACTGAGAATATCAACCTCGACTGGATACTGATCCTGATTATCTGCTTTGTGATCTTTTTTATTTTTAACGATATCATGTATTTTCTCGGTTTCAGGCAACATATTTTTACCCAATTAATATATAATATTGCAATGCTGTCAATAATCCTTTACATAGGGTACAGAGGTTTACTCCAGCAGGATTTGAATAAAAACTATCAAGATCATAATTTAAAGCAATTTATCATACAAATCGATAGTACTAATTTTGCTGAATATGATTCTAAAGCCCCTCCCCAGGTAATAGTGGATAAGACCATTGTAAATAAAGACTTTACAATTTCAGACAAAATTGAAAATACAAAAAAATATTCCGGATCAGCGTTAACGGAATATCAAAAAAAAGTGCTTATTTCGAGCCTTGAACATTTGATGCAATGCGAGAAGATATTTATTAATGAAAAACTTTCTATCGAAGATATTGCCTTAAAATTAAATACAAATACAAAATATATTTCGCAGGTTATTAATGAAACATACAATATTAATTTTTACAATTATATTAACTCATTCCGGATTGAAGAGGCACGGAAGTTATTGTCGTCAGAAGAAAATGAGAAATATTCCATCCTGGGCATAGCCCAATCGGTTGGATTTGTTTCGAAATCAGCCTTTAATGTCGCTTTCAAGCGATTTTCGGGCCTTACCCCTTCAGAGTTTAAAGTGAACAATTCCCTGCAAAAGCCAAAGCAATAGAGACTCAACTTCAGGAAACGCTTTTAGTCTTTCCCTTTATCACCAGTGAACTGGTCTTCTTTATTTTTAAACAGTACATTAAAAGTAGTCAGGCTGCCGTAGATACGTGTTATATATTGTTCTAAATCAACTTTCTCCTCATCGGTAAGTGCGCTTGCATTAATACGTTGTTCCATAACCCTTACCCTGTCGCGGACCATTACGATTTTATGGAAAAATATATCAATCGGGACTTCTTTTTCTTTTAATGTCTTATCGCCAGGGTAAAGAATCATTTTACCCCCGGTCCATTTCTGACCTAACGGAACGGTTTCCTGCACATCGCTGAAACGGCGCAAAACCCGTATAAGACTCTTTTCCATTTTTTCGTAAGTAACCAGGTCCGAAGGCGTTTCCAGGGCTTCAAATATTTCCAGACCCTCGTAATCCCGCATAATCTGTCTTACGCCATGATCGATGAAACAGATTTCATACGCATCTGAACGTATCTGAACTACGACTCCTTTCCCAAACTGGGGGTGCTTTACGCGGGAACCAACTCCCAACAAAATTTCGGACATAACAATAATATTATAGTTAGTTTGAGTGCAAAAATAGGGTATCCTGCTTTAGTATCAACAGGAATTTGAGTTTAGCCTGTGTTATTTTCAAAATCAATAATACCTCATATCTATAGGAATTAAGAAAAAATCAATCTGATTGTTTCACAATTGAATCAGGCAGAATCAGCGCAAAAACAAATGCCTTTTGCTGCGATATTCCATTTATAAGTATTCGCAATTCTTCGTCAAAAAACAACAGTCTTAAACTGATTTGAGACGCTCAACCCTTTGCACAAGCGATAACTGATGTTCTTCTTCCGTGCTGTTGGGATCCTTCATTTCACGAAACATCTGGCAGGGTAGTTCATTACAGCCCCCACAGCTTTCAAACCCCTTTTCATTTACTGAACACCTGAATAAGGGGCAGGTATGGTCGGGCATCATTTCTTTGGCCCAGAAAGTCTGGCCTTTAACGGCGTTACACCCATTGCATTCCTTTCCATAAAAGGAGCATTCATCGCAGATTAAACCACATGCTGACAGAATCATAATTGCTTGATTTAAGGGTTTATGAATTTTAAAACCAGACAGCCAGGAAGTTTGTAAATAGTATTGGGCTTTTTTGTGTGATGCTTTTATGATCAGCTTCCGCCAATCTGGTATGCAATATTAACAAAATAATATATTGAACCTGCTATAATGTATTGCATTTACATAATTTTTTTCTGCAAACGCATAAAGAATTTGAGATGATATTACTATCATAACGTATTTTAACAAATGAGAATTGGAGGTGGTTCAGAAAAAAACTATAGAATAGATATGAAAGGAGCCTATTACTTTCCACTTTTCTTATAATCATCAATTACAATGGATTGCGTACAAAAATCATGTTCGTCACTCTGTGAATTCGAACATACAATAATAATGCGGTTTTCCTTGTTAACATCCACCAGGCTACGGAACCATTCTATTGCTTTCCGATCGAGATTGGCCGCCGGTTCATCGAGAAGTACAACTTCCGATTCTGTGAGCAGAGCAATGGCCAGCCGGACACGCTGTTTCATGCCTGAGGAAAAATACTTGATAGGTTTATTCCGGTTCCGGGCCAGGCCAGTGGCATCCAACACTGCATTTACATCCATTTTATTCCTGAAAGTCCTGAAATGACTGTGAAAAGTCAGCATTTCCTCCAGGGTGAACTCCTCAATGAGCTCAAGGTAAGGCCCGCTAAAGGTAACATGCCTGAAAAAATCATCAACCGGAATTTCTTTATTTTCATGGGTATAGGTTACCACTCCAGCGGAAGGATGCAGGTGACCCGAAATAATCTGAAGCAGTGTGGATTTGCCTGAACCATTTGAACCAAGAATGGCGTAGGCCTTACCTTGTTCGAATACATAGTCAACGTCGCGAAAAATCCATTCATAATTGAATTTTCTGCTTATCTTACTCAGGGTAATTTGCATGTTCTTTCCAGTTCTGAAATTAAGGTAAAAATCAGAAAATCAATCCAACCCGGGATTGTAATTCATGATCTGTTTAAGTGAAATACATTAGATAGAACCCGCCTCTTGTTTTGGAACAAATAAACTGATTCCAGGCTTTCAGAATCAATATCCATTCTCCCAGCGGGCAAACTACTCTCTTGACTTCGAGTAACCTTTCATAATACCGCGGGTAGAGCGGCTTATGAAGGAAAGGATTTCGTCGCGTTCTACGGTCGGATGCATGGTTGTCTCTACAATCTCAACAGCCCGGCTCACATTATAACCGCTCAGGAAGATGATGCGATAAATATCCTGTATTTCATTAATTTTTTCGTTCGAATAACCCCTTCTGCGCATCCCGACCGAATTGATCCCCACATAGGAAACCGGCTCGCGTGCAGCCTTGGTAAAAGGAGGTACATCCTTACGAACCAATGAGCCCCCTGAAATCATAGTATGCTGTCCTATGGTAACAAACTGATGTACAGCAGATAACCCCCCAATTATAGCAAAATCCTCTACAGTTATATGGCCTGCGAGTGCTACCGCATTAGCCAGTATGCAACCATTCCCGACAATACAATCGTGGGCGATGTGGGCATAAGCCATAATGAGGCAATTGTTTCCTACAACGGTTTCCAGGTTAGCCTTGGTACCCCTGTTTACAGTAACAAATTCCCGTATAGTGGTATTATCCCCGATCCTGACAATGGAATCTTCACCGGCGTATTTCAGATCCTGGGGTACCGCTGCGATGACGGCCCCGGGGAAAATCCGGCAATTTTTACCAATACGGGCACCTTCCATAATGGTTACATTGGACCCTATCCAGGTTCCTTCCCCGATTTCAACATTTTTTTCAATGTTCACAAAAGGCTCAATAACCACATTTTTGGCAACAATAGCCTGTGGGTGTACATATGCTAAGGGTTGATTCATTGGATTTTATGTTATTTCAGATTTCATTATTCAATACAGCTGCTTCTCTCCCAGTACATCAGACACTATGAGTCCGGTATTTATATACGTTGTCAAAAATCACTATTTCTTACGAACTATTTGTGCCATTAATTCGGCTTCTGTCACAACTTTGTTTCCTACCCAGGCTATACCGCGCATATGGCATATTCCCCTGCGAATCGGGGAAATCATATTGAGAACAAATACCAGGGTGTCGCCGGGAACGACTTTCTGCCTGAATTTTACGGATTCAATTTTCAGGAAATACGTAATATAATTTTCCGGATCCGGAACTGAATGAAGAGCAAAAATCCCGCCGGTCTGGGCCATAGCTTCTATCTGCAAAACTCCGGGCATAACAGGTTCATCGGGGAAATGACCAACGAAAAAGGCCTCATTCATAGTTACATTCTTCACACCGGTAACTTGCTTATCGTTGATTTCCATGATCTTATCAATCAGGAGGAAAGGCGGGCGGTGAGGTAAAATCTTTTTAATATCATTGATGTCATAAACAGGTTTGCTGTTCAGGTCAATGTTAGGTCCTTTGGGAGCGTTTTTGATGTGTTCGCGGATCAGTTTGGCGAAATTTGTGTTTACCAGGTGGCCTGGCCTTGTAGCAATAACATGACCTTTAAGCGGCATCCCGACTAATGCAAGATCACCTATTACATCCAGGAGTTTATGCCTTGCCGGTTCGTTATGGAAACGTAGTTCCAGGTTGTTTAGAATACCCTCTGCCAAAACAGTGATTTTGGGCTTATTGAAATGTTTAGCCAGACTATCCAGTTCTGTCTGGCTCAGCAAACGATCAACAAAAACTATGGCATTGCTGACATCGCCTCCTTTAATCAGGTTGTTGTTGATCAGGAATTCGAGTTCATGCAGAAATACAAATGTGCGGCAATCCGAAATCTCGCTCCTGAAATCTTCGATATCGGCAATGGAAGCATATTGAGTACCCAGAATCCGGGTTTCAAAATCAATCATAACCGAAAGCCTGAAATTGTCGTCTGGCACGAGGACCATTTCACTCTTGCGTTTGCCATCGGTAAAGGTAAGAGTACTTCTGAATTCGAAATATTCACGGACTGCATCGAGTTCAACTATTCCTGCTGCATCCAGTGCTGCGACAAAGAACCGGCCGCTACCGTCCATGATAGGCATTTCCTCGTTATCGACCTCAATCAGAATATTATCGATGCCAAGTCCCGCAACCGAAGCCATAACATGCTCTATGGTTACCAGCCTGACGCCCTGGAATTCAATTGTAGTTCCGCGTGAAGTGTCAACTACATAATCAGCGATTGCATCTATGACCGGTTTTTCTTCCAGGTCGACACGGCAAAATTTGATGCCATGGTCGGCTATCGCCGGTTTGAATGTTAAAGTAACTTGTTTACCTGTATGAAGTCCTGAGCCTTGTATAGTAACCGGCTCTTTAATTGTACGTTGCTTGTCAAACATAGGTTGGAATAAGTGATCACAAATTTATATACTGGGTTTAGCGTCACTGACGTTTTCGGCCTGCAATTGCTTAATTGTTTTTTCGAGATCCCCGATGCGGTAAAAGAGTTTATCCAGGTTATTGAAAATTGCTATTACTCGCCTGAATTTGCTGATTTCCAGAGCCGGGCTTCCTAAAATAGTGATGCCCACTTTAGTAATACTATGTGCAATTCCGGATTTACCACCAATTTTAACCTCATCGGCTATTGAAATATGCCCTGCAATAGCAACCTGACCACCAATCATACAGTTTTTACCAACTTTAGTTGATCCTGCAATTCCCGATTGTGCTGCTATTACTGTATTCTCTCCAATTTCAACATTATGAGCTACCTGGATCAGATTGTCTAATTTTACGCCGCGGCGAACAATTGTAGAACCTATTGTTGCCCTGTCGATAGTTGTATTTGCACCGATTTCAACATTATCCTCGATGATAACATTCCCTATCTGAGCTACTTTTTTGTAATTATTATCGCTCTGGGGCGCAAAACCAAATCCGTCAGCACCAATCACAGATCCACCATGAATAGTACAATCATTTCCAATAATACAATCATAGTAAATAATCACTCCTGGATTTAGTGTCGCGCCTGAACCTATTCTCACATTTTCTCCGATATAGGTGTGCGGAAATATCTTGACATCAGAACCGATTACTACATTATCACTGATTACCACAAAATCACCGATATAGGCATTGCTGCCAATCTTGGCCGATTGGGAAATTGACGAAAGAGATGAGGTTCCGGTTTTCCCTTTACGCATCTTATCATAAATCTCGAGTAAATTAGCAAAGGCTGAATATGGATCATCTACCCGTATTAAGGTACAGGTTAGCTCCTGCTCAGGGATAAAATCGCTCTGAACCAATACAATAGACGAACGGGTGGTATAAATATATGGGTAATATTTAGGATTAGCCAGGAAACTTAATGCCTCAGGGTCGCCATCTTCTATCCGGGCCAACCGGTTAACTTTAATTTCAGGATTTCCGTCAATTGTGCCACCTACAAGGCCGGCTATGTCTTTTGCAGTAAATTCCATCAGGATCAAATGAGTTATATACCGTTAATTGAAAAAAGCTTGCAAATATAGATATTATTATTAACAAGGGTACCACAAGTTTAAAACAACTTCGTATCTTCTTGAATTTCAGCACAATGATTTTGCCAATCAAAAGCCTGGAATGCTATTTTCCTGTTTTTGCACAGTCTGTAAGAAGTCTGTTTCATAAGAAAGGAAAAATCTCCCTTATATTATTGTATTTTCGGATTCACTCTGATTGTGTTCCAACAGGTAACGTTTTTAAATTTCTTTATAGGCATATTTTAAGTACGCACTGAAATAATATGTATATTTGCAATACGAAGGTGAGCATCGATATAATTGATAGTACTTTCAAGTTTTGTTTATGATAATGAATTGAATTACTGTTTGCTGACAAAATTATAGAATACTACTTTCGTTACGAATCTGAAATTTTAAGGAAAATGACCACATTTGTTCATGTAACCACTACCACCACACAACCCCCACCAGGTTGAGACAGATTGCTTTAATGAAAAGCGCTTTTCTCAACATAAGGGAGAGGCGCTTTTTAATTTTAAGGAAATAAACTGACACTAAAAAGGTTTTGTATGCGCATATTAAAATTTGGCGGTTCCTCCATCGCAAATCCCGAACGAATCAAGAACATGATTGGTATTGTTAAACAATATCATGCCGCGAATACTGAAATTACCGTTGTAGTTTCCGCACAGGGAGGTATAACCGACCAGTTAGTAAAGCTTTGTGAATTAATCCCAATCGATAAAGCGAGTTATGAATCCATAATCCAGGAAATAGAACAGAGGCATCTTGATTCCGTTAAACTCTTACTTCCAATGGCACAGCAGCCTTCGGTGAGTGCCGAGGTGATGGCTATTTGCAATGAACTCTCGGGTATTGCCAAGGGTGCATCGCTGGTAGGTGAATTAACAGAGCGCACACGCGACCTGATTTTAAGCTTCGGCGAGCGCCTTTCAGCCTTTGTTATAGCCCTTAGCCTGAAATCGGAGATCAGTGAAGCGCAATTCACCGATGCCCGTCAGTTGATTAAGACTGATGCGACATTTGGATATGCAAAGGTTGAATTTGACGACAGCAATAAACTGATACAGGAATATTTTGCCGCGAATAAAGGACTTAATGTAGTTACCGGTTTTATTGGCAGCACTGCCCAGGGGCAAACCACTACATTGGGTCGCAGCGGTTCCGATTATACCGCATCAATACTGGGAGCAGCTCTAAATGCGGAAGCTATTGAAATCTGGACCGATGTAGATGGCGTTATGACGGCAGATCCACGTTTGGTGAAGGAAGCCCAGAGCATTGAGCAATTGTCGTACAACGAAGCAATGGAGCTTACCCACTTCGGGGCTAAAGTAATATTCCCAGCCACCATGCAGCCGGCTATGGCCAAAGAAATTCCCATACTCGTAAAGAACACGTTTAATCCAACCCATAAAGGGACCTTGATAAGTAAAGAAACAGGGAAAGGGAACGGGTTTATTAAAGGGATATCATCGCTAAGAGACATCTGCCTCATCAACATTGAAGGGAGCGGAATGGTAGGTGTTGCAGGGGTTTCGGCCCGCATGTTCAGGGTACTGGCTCAGCACCAGATCAGTGTCATCCTCATCAGCCAGGCCTCGTCGGAACATTCAATCTGTATCGCTATTCAGCAGAGAGAAGCCGAACATGCCTGCCAGCTGCTCCGAAAGACCTTTACCGAAGAACTGCATGCCGGACTGTTATCTGATATTCATTCAGAAAGCGAGTTGGCCATTGTTGCTGTTGTGGGTGAAAACATGCGCAAAGTGCCGGGCGTATCGGCCCGCGTTTTTGGCCCCCTGGGAAGGAACGGGATTAATGTGAAGGCTATCAGCCAGGGCAGTTCAGAGCTTAATATTTCTATTGTCATAGGGCAAAAGGACCTTCAGAAGGCTCTCCGGGTATTGCATCAGTCCTTGTTTAACTATGAACTCCTGCAGTTGCATCTTTACATAGTCGGCAGCGGATCCATCGGCAGCAAATTAATCGAAATGATCGAAAGCCAGAAAAACTACCTTATAGTGCAGAAAATATTGCTGAAAGTATGCGGCATATGTAACAGCCGTAAGATGAACATAGGATCAGAGGATATTGAACTTACATCCTGGAAGAATTCGCTTGAAACAAGTAACCTGAAGTCGGATCTTGTTCAATTAACAGACATTATCATCAGCAACAATCTCGAAAACAGTGTCTTTATTGATCTTACGGCATCGGCTGAACCCATAGGATTTTACACTAAGCTGTTTACAAATAATATAGCTATTGTTACAGCCAACAAACGAGCCAATACACAAAGCATGGCTGAGTATAATCGTTTGCATAGCTCAGCAAAAAAAAGAAATACCCCCTTTCATTATGAAACCAATGTAGGTGCAGGCTTGCCTGTGATCAATGTTTTACAGAGCCTGATCAGCAGTGGTGACCAGGTTAATAAAATTGAAGCGGTCCTTTCGGGAACCATGAACTACCTCTTGTCGGAATATGACGGGGAAAAGCCCTTCAGCGAGCTGGTGAAGTTTGCAAAGGAGAACAATTATACGGAGCCTGATCCCCGCGATGATCTTAGCGGTATGGACGTAGCACGTAAATGCCTGATCCTGGCCAGGGAATGTGGCTGGGAAATAGAAGAGTCGGATATTGAGGTGGAACCGCTGATGTCAGCCGAATGTACCGCGGCAAAGGATATTCCCGGCTTTTTTGGGGCATTGGAGATTTATAACCAGACCTTTCATCGCACCTTCGAAGATGCCAAAGCAAAAGGGAAAAGAATACGCTATGTTGCTGTGATCGAGAACGGAAAAGCTAAAGTGAGTGTATTGGAAGTCGACGATAAACATGCTTTTTTCAGCCTTAAGGGAACCGAGAACTGCATCAGCCTGACTACCAAATACTACCAACAATACCCTATGGTTATTAAAGGGCCGGGAGCCGGGGTAAACGTAACTTCGGCCGGAGTATTGGCCGATATAGTCCGGATTGCTGAGGGACTAAAACGATAGAAAGCTGGTATTAATACTCTTTTTTCAAGCTTAACCAGGTAAATGGAATTAATTATGACAAGGCAGCTACTGTCGACCCTAAGGGTGGAGTAGAGGGGGCTGATGCAGGTCCGCG
>JBAXXB010000116.1:0-12279 GCA_037128115.1 Bacteroidota bacterium | reverse complement strand
CCAGTTTTTAATTAAGTTTTTTCACGAATTCTTTCACGGATTCAAGATATTTTAAGAAACCTCGTGATAAAAGCAAAATAGAATTAGAAAACGAAAAGAATGCTTTAGATGCAAAGATCATTAAATTAGGGACCGGTGCCGTTGACATAATTAATAAAAAAGAATGGACCAAAAAGATCAGTGATATTAATATTAATATTATTGATCAAACAAATTTTGAGTCTGAAATTAATCGTTTAAGACAGGAAATATTAAGTAAACCCCCTTTTGATACAGAAATGAAACAGATAGACCTTATCAAAACTATAAAAAAGAATAAAATAAAAGACTTAAATGGTATTGCCGAACCAAATAAAAAGAAGCTTAAACCACTTTTTGACGCCTTAGATTCTGTTCAAAAAGAAACCAGTGAACATAAAACAAAGGCAGAAGGTGAACTAAACATAGCTAAGGATAAATTGCTTAGCGAGAAAGAAATATTGGTTAAAATGTCAATTTTAATAAAAAATAATGAAGGACAAGAAGCCGATCAGCTCGTTAAGGTAATAATTTTCAAAAAAGAATAGAATAATAAATAATAAAATGGCTCAAGAACAGCATATAAATAAACTGGATGCAGATGCTTTGGTGGCTAAGCAGAGAAAGATTGTTATTGCGATTACAGTAATAACATTGCTACTGGTATGGGCTTTAGCTAGGAGTAGCACTCCTGTTGTCGCCGATAAAGCAACAAAATCGGATCAACCACCATCCCCCAATAAACAAACTTTCGATAATATTAATACGAAATCGGCAGATAAAATTCTATCTGATAAACGCACTAGAAATTATCCCATTATAGAGACTAAAGAGCAAGAAATAAAAGATGTCCAGCCGACGTCTAAATCTGCCACCCCAACGAATCAGGAAAATCCGCAACCACCTCCGGTAACTTCCACAACTACATCAGCGGCAGAACAAATTGAAAACAAAACGGAACAATCACGTCTGACCTTCTGGAAAAACTGGACGGAACAGATAAATAAACTTGTTTCTGCAAATAGCTCCGCTAAAATTAATCCTTCTTCTCTCGAACCTTTAAAAATAAATATTCCATTAGAATTGTCGGGGACAGCGAAGGTTGAAGTCAAACTAAAAACATCACCAGTCTTCGCAAAATTAGAGAATAATAATTCAAGTAAGGTCATTGGGCAGGTAAATACTGTCAGCGGCATTGCGTCCAAATATGAGGATGCGTTTTCTTTTTCGGTAAGTATGGTCATATTCTTCCTGAAAAAGTAGGTGAGGTGATGCAGGATTTTCTTTCGAAGAGCCTGATTGTCAATCACAAAAAGGTCGCTTCAGGAAAAAGTAATTCCGAGGTCATGGGTGAAATACGGATCGGGCTGGGTTCGTGTTGTGTAGCCAGTGGCAGCGAAGAGGTAAAGCAGGAACTCGAAAGAGTGCTCAGCGAAACGAGGATCAATGTTATTGTTAAACAGGTAGGCTGTGTCGGTGTCTGCAACCAGGTTCCGATTATGGAAATTATCAAACCCGGGCAGGAGCCTGCTTTTTATGCTAAAATCAAGCCGGAGGAGGTTAAAGAAGTCGTTCTGAACCACTTTCAACCCCTGGGATTTTTCAATAAATTGAAAAGCAGTTTTGTTAACAGCTTCGAAAAAGTGGTTGTGGATGGAGAGCCCAAATCCTTCCGGAAGTATGTTTCCGATCAACGCGACACACCCATTTCCGAATTCCTTGGGCCCCAGATGGCCATTGCTTCCGAAAACCGGGGAGTCGTTAAACCCTGCGATATTATAGAATACCGCGAGGGTGGCGGATTCTCGGCTTTAGAAAAAATCCTCCTGGATAAGACTCCCCGGCAGGTAGTCGACGAAATCACCCAAAGCGGTCTGCGCGGGCGCGGTGGTGCCGGCTTCCCAACGGGACGAAAATGGCAAATGGTCAAAGACCAGGTCAGTGTTGAAAAATACATAATCTGTAACGGCGACGAAGGCGACCCCGGAGCATTTATGGATCGTATGCTTCTTGAATCTTATCCCTTCCGCGTCATCGAAGGCATGCTCATAGCCGGGTATGCTACCGGTGCCAGCAAGGGAATTTTCTATATACGTGCCGAGTATCCGCTGGCCGTAAAACGAATTTACGAAGCGCTGCAGATCTGCCGCGAAAACGGCATTGTGGGGCCTTCCGTATTAAGAAGTAGTTTTTCGTTTGAAATACGGATTTTTGAAGGCGCAGGAGCTTTTGTATGCGGGGAAGAAACCGCCCTGATCGCCTCGATTGAAGGCGATCGCGGAATACCAAGGATGCGGCCGCCTTACCCTGCTGTTAAAGGACTCTGGGGCAAACCGACGCTGGTGAACAATACCGAGACCTTTTCACTGGTTTCCTGGATATTCCGTCATGGAGCGGAAGCATTTGCCAGCATTGGAACCGCTGAGAGCAAAGGTACCAAGGTTTTCGCCCTTGCCGGGAAAGTGAATCGGGGCGGGCTGATTGAAGTGCCTATGGGAATAACCTTGCGGCAGATTGTCGAAGAGATAGGCGGAGGAATAGCCAACGGCAGGAAATTTAAAGCAGTGCAAATTGGCGGCCCTTCGGGCGGATGCATACCCGCTTCGATGTATGACCTGCCCATTGATTTCGGGGAACTGGCAAAAGTGGGAGCCATGATGGGTTCGGGCGGGTTGATCGTGCTCGATGATACTGATTGCATGGTGGATATCGCACGTTATTTCCTCTCGTTTACCCAGGATCAGTCGTGTGGACGATGTACATTCTGCCGCATCGGCACCACCCGCATGCTGGAACTGCTCGACAAAATACGCAACGGGAAGGGCAAGCCCGAAGATATTACCCGCCTGGAAAAACTGGCTGAAAGCACCCGCCAGGGCAGCCTCTGCGGGCTGGGTAAAACAGCGCCAAACCCTGTGCTGTCGACCTTGCGGTATTTCAGGGACGAATACGAAGCGCATATCAACGGGCACTGTCCTTCGGGGAAATGCCTGCCGCTGATCACCTACACTATAAATGATGAGTGCATCGGTTGTACCAAATGCGCCCAGCGTTGCCCATCCGACGCCATTCAGTTCAAACCATACGAAATCCACACCATTGATATGGAGAAATGTATAAAATGTGATATCTGCAGGCAGGTTTGCCCGGCGGACGCGGTAAACGTGTTTTAGGTAGCTTTGTATTCCGGAATTCCTGGCAAGTGGTAGATGATAGTTGGAAGGCCAGAGTCTGCTAACAGAAACCGGGTGAAAATTGCACCTTAGATTTTTTGACTGAATGAATCGATTTTGAAAAGCATGAAAAGGGGATTTTAGTGATTGGATTTAGAGATAAGAACAATTTTTATCAGACTATAGTCACAGAATCTCAATCCAACTAAATCCCTGATGGTAAATATTGGTAACCTTAAGAATGATAAAACTAACGATAGATAACAGCCCGGTGGAGGTTGAAGAAGGAACTACAGTCATGCAGGCTGCAGCTGCTTTGGGTATTGAAATTCCGGCAATGTGCTATCTCGAAGGGCATTCGTGCCACCCTTCCTGCATGGTTTGCATGGTGAAGGATGCCGACAGGGGTAATTTTTTCCCTTCCTGTGCCATGCCGGTTTCTGAAGGAATGAATATCACTGCCACATCCTTGGAAGTATCCGGTATCCGCCGTGAAGCACTCGAACTCCTGCTCAGCGACCATGTGGGTGATTGTGAAGCCCCCTGCACCCTTTCCTGCCCGGCAGGCATGGATATCCCCCTGATGAACCGCCTGATCGCAAAGGGGGAATTCGATAAATCACTTGAGGTCGTTCATAACGAAATCGCCTTGCCTTTGATTTTGGGATACATCTGCCCGGCTCCCTGCGAGAAAGCCTGCCGCCGTAAACCTATTGGCGGAGCCGTTTCTATCTGCCTTCTAAAACGGTTTACTGCCCGGGACATGGAAAGAAGGAACCGAAATCTGCAAACAGGCATCGCTAAGACCGGGAAGAAAATTGCTATTCTCGGAACCGGCCCCGCAGGTTTGTCGGCAGCGTATTATTTGTTGAAAGCGGGCCATGATTGTGTGTTATTCGATAAAAATGAATTAGCCGGTGGCGCCATGCGTTACAGCATTTCGGTAGACAAACTTCCCCGTGAAATACTGGATGCCGAGATAGAAGGTATACGATTGATGGGAGCCGTGTTTCAATTAAACTTTGCCATCACACCATTACTATTTGAGAATGAAATTATTGCCAAATTTGATGCTGTACTATTGGCAACCGGTAACCGGAACCAGCAGGCTGTTGAGGATTTCGGGCTGCTTGTCGTTCCCGGTCATGATATTGCTGACAAAAAAACATTTAAAACCCTGCGTCCGGGCGTATTTGCCTGTGGAAATATGATCCGCGAATATGAGATGGCCGTGAGGGCCTCCGCCCAGGGAAGAATTGCAGCGACTGAGATTGGCATTTATCTTCAAACACAGGCAGCAAAGCATAAAATCCATTTCAATTCTACTTTTGGTCATCTTACGGAACCTGAACAACAGGAATACCTGAAAGAAAGTGTCCCCGGAACCCCGGTGGAACCGGAAGGGGGCTTTATGGCCGGCTTTAATGCCGGACAAGCCATGGCCGAAGCCAAACGCTGCCTGCATTGCGATTGCCGCAAACCGGCTTCCTGCAAACTCCGGATATATTCTGATCAATATGGTGTAAACCGTAAAAGGCACCTTGGCCCTGAAAGGAAAAGCCTGACTAAATCGGTCCATCATGACCTGGTTGTTTATGAACCCGAAAAATGCATACGCTGTGGTTTATGCGTTGAAATAAGTGCCGGGGAGGAATCCCTGGGCCTGACCTATATCGGCAGGGGTTTTGATGTGAGGATAAGTGTTCCTTTCGATGAAACTATAGCCGAAGCACTGACGAAAACTGCTGCTGCATGTGTAAATGCATGTCCTACCGGTGCCATGGCGTTTAAAGAACAGGAAGAACGAAAATAAGCGGAACAGGGCGTCATAACCCCTAACCCCTAACCCCCAACCCCTAAATTAATGAATCCCCTTCTCCTCATATCATTCATTTACCTGACTACTTCCCTGACGGCAGCCGCACAGGTTGCCGGGAGCGAAAACTGGCCTTCATTCAGGGGGAATGCGCAACTTACCGGGGCTTCTGCAGCAAAAATCTCGCCCCCGCTCACACTCTTATGGTCTTTTAAAACTGAGGATGCCGTAAAATCATCACCGGTCATTTCCAATAATACCATCTTTGTAGGATCGAACGATGGGTTTTTATATGCCATCTCCTTATCCGGAACCCTGAAATGGAAATTCAACGCCGGTTCAGCTATAGAAGCGCCTCCGCTGGTTCTCGATAATGTGGTTTATGCCGGCTCACTCGAGGGTGTTCTTTTTGCTCTCGATGCTGCTAACGGCAAGTTAAAATGGAAATATGTGACCGATGGACAGATTTCCGGTTCCTGCAACTGGACCTTTGGCCCTGATCTGAAACAGAAACGCATACTTTTTGGAAGCTACGACTACTTTCTACACTGTGTGGATGCAGCAAGTGGTAAATTGTTGTGGAAATACGAATCAGGCAACTATATCAACGGGGCTCCTTCTATAAGCGGGAAAAAAGTTGTTTTCGGCGGTTGCGATGGAATACTGCACATCATTAATACCGATAATGGAAAGCCCGCGGGCAGCATCGATATAGGTACTTATATTCCTGCCTCAACCGCTATAAGTGGTGACCTGGCGTTTTTTGGCAATTATGATGGTGTATTTTACTGCATGAATCTCAAAACCAAGAAGATCAAATGGAAAACATCCGGCGGCGGACCATTCCTGGCTTCACCAGCAATTTCCGAAAACCGGGTAATCACCGGTTCCCAGAATAAAACAGTCTATTGTTATGATACCCGCGATGGCAAACTGTTATGGAAATTCAAAGCGCTAAACAAAGTGGACGCCTCGCCGGTTATCACTTGGAGTTCGGTGGTTGTAGCCTCCGCTGATGGAAGGTTACGCTTTATTGATATTACCGGTGGCACCGAAACCTGGAAATATGAAATTGGCAGTGCTATAAGCGGAACTCCGGCAGTAACTTCGAAAATGATTGTTATTGGTGCAGAGGATGGGAAAATATATGCTTTCGGGCCTAAATGAAAACGAGGTTGCAATTCCTGGCGTACGTAAATGATTTGAGGAATGGGCGATAAGAAATGAGGAACTTTAACTAAGCACTTTTTCCGACTCTTCCGTTGGTAAGTATAAAAATGATTAAACTGAATCTATGAAGATTGTCCATATAGTACCTGGGTTCGGGGGAACTTTTTACTGTGGCAACTGCCTTCGCGACAGTGCCGTGGTCGAATCGCTGAAGAAAGCCGGCCACCAGGCCGTCACCCTGCCCATGTACCTTCCACTCACAAAGAACGGGTATGTAAACGATGACGGGATCCCGGTATTTTACGGGGCTGTAAATATTTACCTGAAACAATTCCCCGTTTTCAGGCATATGCCGAAATGGTTCGAAAGGCTGATGAATTCGACTTCCGTTTTGAAATTCGCTGCGAAGAAATCCGGTTCCACGAGGGCTTCCGGTCTCGAAGACCTAACCGAATCGATGCTACTCGGTGCCGAAGGGCATCAAAGTGAGGAGTTGCAGCAGCTGACAGACTATTTAAAATACCATGAAAAGCCGGATATCATTCATTTCTCGAATGCACTCCTGTTGGGAATGGCAAAACAGGTAAGGGATGAGGTGAAAGTCCCCGTGGTATTTTCGCTGCAGGACGAAGATGTATGGGTGGATGCCATGCATGAGGATCACCGGGCTAAAATCTGGCAGCTTCTGGCTGATAAGGCAAAAGATGTAGACGCTTTTATCGCCGTGAGTGATTTTTTTGCAGGCATCATGCAGCAAAAGATGTCACTTCCTGCTGACAAACTCCATGTGCAACATATAGGGGTTGATCCTTCGGCGTACAACTATTCCAAACCGGCAGCCGGTCCACAGGTGATTGGCTACCTGTCGAGGATGTGCGAGGAGAATGGTTTCGAAGTGCTGGTGGATGCCTTTATCCGCCTGAAGGAAAACCCGGCCTTCGGCACGCTGAAACTAAAAGCCACCGGTGGAATGACAGGTGACGATACAAAGTTCATCAATATACAACTCAATAAATTAAAGCAGAAGGACATTATCCGTGACTTCGAAATACAGCCGGATTTTACCACAGCTGCTCTGCAGGGATTTTTTAAGTCCATCACCGTTCTTTCGGTGCCTGTTTTGAAAGGAGAAGCCTTCGGCCTTTACCAGCTCGAAGCCCTGGCTTCGGGGGTTCCCCTGGTGCAGCCCGAACTCGGTGCTTTCCCGGAAATTATTCGTGCAACCGGTGGTGGCGTGACTTACAAACCAAACACGGCCCTGGCCCTTGCCGATAAACTCGCAGAAATCCTGTTGGACAACGCCAGGCTCGAATCCATGAGCCTGAACGGAAGGAAAGCTGTTGAGGAACACTTCGACAGCAGTAAGTTGAGTGCCCAGACAATTAATATTTATAACAGCCTTATTCAGAACAGGTAAGCATCCTTATTTTTTAATTGAGTAAATAAATGTGGTTTTTTACTCTTTTAAGATGTGAAAGGAGATGCCAGGCAACTCTGATTTTTAACAAACTCTGAATCCAGGAAAATGATCATCGTATTAATAGCGCTTAGTTGCTTGTTTGTTGCCATAGGATACATGGTGACTGAAAACAACGCGAAATATCTTTTATCCGGCTACAATACCATGACCGAAGAGGAACGGAAAACCTTTGACCTGGAATCCTATATCCCTGCGTTCCGGAAATTTCACTTATTCCTGGGTGTTTCCCTGCTATTGCCGGGAGTTGGCCTGGAGTTTTTAGCCGGCGAAAAAGTTGCCGGGATTTTCCTGGTTGTGTATCCTCTTGCAGCTTACATTGTTTTCTTTTGGATGGGTAAAAAATACTACACCCGGCAAAGCCTGAAAAGAAACAGGATTGGGATCGCAATCTTAATTGCGACCCTGGTGTTTGTTGTTGCACTTCTATTTGTTGGGTTTAAAGAGAATAAAATCACGATTACTCCCGGCAAAATCTCCATCGAAGGCATGTATGGTGAAAACCTCCTGGCTTCTGAAATTGAGTCTGTTAGTATAGTAGACAGTCTTCCAGAAATTACGCTCAGGACTAATGGTTTTGCTCTTGGGAATATCCGTAAGGGCTATTTCAGGACAGATAAAGGGGAGAGAATCAAATTATTACTGAATGCGAATCATAAACCGTTCCTGCTGATCCTGAAAAAGACAGGAGAAAAAGTTTATTATTCGGCAGCCGGGAACAGGAATAAGGCCATCTTTGCGGAAATACAGGCAGGCTTGCCATCTGTATCAGGTTCCGCAGGAAGCGGCACCAACTAAATTAAACCCTGGAACTGGCATCTTCAGGAGTCTATACAACCAGAAGGGACCTTTGATTTGTGCCTTTTGAATTACTTTGCTTTTTTTGTTTTGATACTCAAACCTATGTTAGCCGAACTTAAGCAGGTCACCAAGTACTACGAACAAGCCGGGTCGTCCATCCGTAACCGGGTGCTTGAAGATATTTCGTTGCAAATAGAAGGTAATGAGCGGATTGCTATTGTTGGACCTTCGGGTTCGGGGAAAAGCACCTTGCTCAATATTCTTGGCACCCTCGACAAACCTACTTCCGGCATGGTGTCGCTTGATGGTATTCTCATTGATCAGATGAGTGAGAATCAATTGTCGGATTTACGGAATACTTTTATAGGTTTTGTTTTCCAGATGCATCATTTGCTGCCCCAGCTTACACTGCTCGAAAACATCCTGCTTCCGCTGCTGCCGAGAAAAGACAAAACTATGACCAGGCAGGCTGGAAAACGTGCCTTGCAGCTTATTGAGCGAGTTGGATTATCAGGTAAAGAAAATCAATATCCTTCCCAACTATCAGCAGGTGAATGTCAGCGAACAGCCGTTGTGCGGGCACTCATCAACCAGCCCCGCCTTTTACTGGCCGATGAACCAACCGGCTCGCTGGATGCCGCCAATGCATCTCAGCTTGCAGAACTGCTGGCTGAACTCAACCGGGAAGAAAACGTAGCCCTGGTCCTGGTTACCCATTCAATGGATTTAGCCTCTAAAATGGATAAAATATACCGCCTGAATGAAGGAAAATTGCAGTTAAATCATGAATAAACGGTTTTTCCTCTCATTTCAGTAATTTCGTTTCAAAAGTACTATCTCCCTAATCCCCAACCCCTAACCCCTAATCCCTTTTTCAAGTGTCTTTTCTCACCTTACTCCTTCGCAACCTGAAATACTACCGTAAATCCTGGCTGGCAATCATGGCCGGGACGGTTATCAGCACTGCCGTGCTGACAGGTGCCCTGGTTGTGGGTGATTCGCTGCGTTACAGCCTCGGCCGCCTGGCTGACATCCGACTGGGGGAGGCGCATTTTGCCATCATGGCAAAAGACCGTTTCTTCAGCCAGCAACTTGCCGGCAAGCTTGAGGAAAAAGTAAAAGCCAGCGTTGTTCCCGTATTACAACTCGATGGAATAGCCGTTAACACGGAAAAAAACCTGCAGATAAACAGCATAGATGTGGTGGGTGTTGATCAGCATTTCATGAAACTCTGGAAATCGACCCTGCCTCAGCCCCAAGATGATGAAGCCATCCTCAGCAGGAATGCCGCCAGAAAACTGAACCTACACGAGGGTGAAGAATTCCTGCTGAAGATACACAAACAGGCAAAGGCATCCGAAAATGCACCCTTTGTTTCCGAAAAAGAGCCATTGGTTGTACTCCGTTTAAAGGTGAAAAGCATTGCTGAGGATGAACAAATGGGCCGGTTTAGCCTGAAAAGTAATCAATCGGCTCCGTTCAATGTTTTTGTCTCTCTCCCGACACTTTCAACTAAGCTCAAATTGGGTGAAAATGCCAATTTGTTATTGGTCGCCGGCGATCAGCAAAATGGCCTGGATGTCCGGGTTCTGGATTCTCTGCTCCGCCTGTGCTGGCAGCCGGAAGATGCCGGGCTCGAAATCAGAAATACCGGACGCAACAAAACTTACGAAATCAGGTCAGGACGGATATTTATTGATGATAACAACAGAGAAGCCATACAGCAGAGTATCCCCGCTGCGGAACCCTTACTGACCTACCTGGTCAATTCCATTCGCCTGGATGGGAATTCTTCGCCCTATTCATTTGTTACCGCTGCTGATTCAGCTTACCTGGGTCGGAAATTGACAGGAAACGATATTATTATCAGCAACTGGCTGGCAGGCGACCTGGGAGCTAAACAGGGTGACTGGCTCACACTGCGTTATTTCAAAATGGGTCCTTTACGGAAACTAACTGAAGACAGTGCCCGCTTTTGTGTTAAATCTGTTATTCCTATTGCCGACCCTTTATTTGACAGGACTTTGATGCCTGATTTCCCGGGCATGTCCGATGCCGGGAACTGCCGCGACTGGGAAACCGGCGCTCCCGTGAACCTCAAGCTGATCAGGGATAAAGACGAGCAATACTGGAAGGACTTCAGGGGAACACCCAAGGCATTTATATCATTGGCAGCCGGTCAAAAGCTTTGGGATAATGCTTTCGGGCATGTTACCGCTTACCGTTTTCAGGCTGACAGCACCAGCTTGCCGGGAATAAGGTCTGGTCTCATCAAAAAGTTGTCACCGGCCGGGAATGGTTTCTCCATAAGGGATATATATGCCGAAGGCAAGTCTGCCGCCTCCAACTCCACGGATTTCGGGGGACTCTTCCTTAGCCTGAGTTTTTTCATTATTTCGGCGGCACTCCTGTTAACAGCATTGCTCTTTTCGCTCCATGCCCGGAAACGCATAGCCGAAACGGCGGTCTTAGCTTCGGTGGGATTCCGCAAAAATGAAATTATACGTATACTGTTTTCTGAAGCTTTTTTGGTGGTTTTTACCGGCAGCCTGTTGGGCTCCTTTTCCGGGATTCTTTATAACAAGCTCATCTTGTTAGGTCTTAATACGCTATGGCAGGATGCGGTCCGGACTACTATGCTACAGACGCATCTTGTGCCTGCGACCTTGTTTACAGGATTTGCCGCGGGAGTAATCACTGCCTTGCTGGCACTTCTTGTTGTGCTGCTGCGAAACCTGCAAAAGCCTTTATCTGTTATTGTAAAAGGTGTTGAGATTCCATCACCCAAAATTAATCGCAGGAGATACAGGATCAGCCTGGCTGCCGCGCTATTGCTATCCGGGGCCGCACTTGGGTTAATACTATATTTGTGTCTTTCATCCCGGTCGTATCTCTCTGAGCCCTTCCTGGCGGCCGGCGGGTTGATTTTGATGGCAGGAATTAACTTTCTGTACGTTGTTCTGCAACCACCCGGCAAAAAAACAGCGAATTCTTTTCCCGCTTTTCTTGCGCTCATCCTGAGAAACCTACGCCTTAAAAGGCAGCGGACCATCATCGCCATAGCACTCCTGGCTATTGGCACCTTCACGGTGATCATTACGGGAGCCAACCGTAAAACTTTTACGGGGACAGGAAATAGCCGGCAATCCGGGACAGGGGGTTTTCTCTGTTGGGCCGAATCAACGGTTCCAATCCTGAAGGATCTGAATTCGCCGGAAGGAAAAGAAAAATATGGGCTTAGCGATGAGCCGGTTTTAAGGAATGCCCAATTTGAACAGCTGCTGCGCCTCGACGGAAACGATGCCAGTTGCCTGAACCTGAACCAGGTAACACAACCAGCCATACTGGGAATAAATCCCATATACCTTGATAAAAAACAGGCGTTTAGTTTCGCATCACTGGAATCAACTGTCGACTTGAAACACCCATGGCTGGTATTAAACGCCCAGCTTGCTCCGGGTATTATACCTGGTTTTGCCGATCAGACAGTAATTCAATGGGGCTTACGTAAGAATATAGGAGATACGCTGCTGTACCGCGACGAAAGCGGCAAACCACTGAGAGTGAAGATTATGGGGGGGCTTGACAATTCCATATTCCAGGGTAACATCCTGGTTTCGTCGGCCCTGTTCAGCCGGTATTTTCCTTCGGCAGTCGGCTCACGGGTGATGCTGATTGATGCTGAAACCGGGGCGAATTCCAAAATGCCGGAACGGCTGGAATATCTTTTCCAGGATTATGGTATGATGGTTACATCAGCACCGGAGCGACTGGCGCAGTTCAACTCGGTCGAAAACACCTACCTATCCGTGTTTATGATGCTT
>JBAXXB010000115.1:0-12321 GCA_037128115.1 Bacteroidota bacterium | reverse complement strand
TGTTGGCTTTAAGATTGTGACAAATATATGGTAAAGTCAGTTATTAGCGGAAGGTCAGTTTGTGATGGCATGTTTTTTTACCCGGCAATCATATAATTTCCTGCCTGCATTCTTAATAAATTCCTGCTCAGCGTCCACATCTATGTGCCTGGCATATTTAAGGCATCTTTTTTCTACCTGAAAGCCAGTAAAATGATAAACCATTAAAGGCTCTGTACGATCCAGGCAGATTGTAGAAGCAGATATTTTAACGGGTTTGCACGAAATACCACCAAACAAATCAGGATTTCATCACCTGCTTAGTATCCCAGTTCTTTTCCTTTCTTAACTGCAGGTAATCCTTCGTTCATCCACTTGGGCATGGGCACCTCCTTGAGGTAATGGTCAAAAAACTGGTTCATTCGTATGCTGAGGTCTTGCCTGTATGGGCGTTTCGTCAGGTTATGTTCGTCACCGTTGTAACAGAGCAGCCAGACCGGTTTGCCAAGGCGCCGCATGGCCGTGATGAGTTCAATTCCCTGGTAATAAGGAACCGCCCCGTCGTTATCGTTGCTCATGATCAGTAACGGGGTAGTAATATGGTTCGCGTAAAAGATCGGTGAATTCTCTATATACAGGTCGCGGTTTTCCCAGAGGGTGGCGCCCAGGCGGCTTTGTCCGTGTTCGTATTGGAACTGCCTTACCATGCCACTTTCCCATCGTATGCCGCCGTAAGCGGAAGTCATATTACTGACAGGAGCGCCCGCCATGGCGGCTTTGAACATACCGGTCTGCGTAACCAGGTAGGCTACCTGGTATCCGCCCCAGCTTTGCCCCTGTATGCCCATGTGATCAGCATCTATAAAAGCGTTTTTTGTCACAGCCAAAGTTCCGCTTATAATATCGTCGTAGGCTGAACGGCCAGGCTCTCCGGTTCGGTAGGTAATATCCGGAACAAAAACGATGTACCCGTTACTGTTATAAAAAGTGAAATTTACAATTGACCTCGAAGGTGAGGGAACATAATGCGTATTGAGCTGGTTCGAATATTTTTCGTAGAAATAAACGATCATAGGGTATTTTTTCGCCGGATCGAAATTCTCCGGTTTGTAAAGCAAACCCCGGAGTTCTCCCCCGTCGAATGAAGTCCATTTCACATGTTCCACCGTACCCCAGAGGTAACTGGCTTGCTGAGGATTAGTGACTGACAGCTTATTAATTCCCGAAAAGTCTGAAGAACTCGTCCACAGATCAGGGTATTCGATATAATTTGAGCGCTGCCAAAGATAACGTTGCGCATTCTTAGCCTTCAACGGACTGGTATATTCATGGTCCGACATAATCATAGTTGTCAGGTTGCCCGGGGCGTTTAAATTCAGGCTGGCAAAACCCTGTTTACAACTTTCATCTTCCGTGATTTTCAGCAGGACTGGCCCCTTTGTATTGATATCCAGGTCTTCGGGATCCGTCTTCACATAGCGGAACGAAGTCTTTTTTGAACGCCCCAAAGTGGTCAGAGAAACCGGTATCACCTTGTTTTCGGGATCTAATTGCCATATATCGTAACGATCGTAGATCAGCACCGAAGCATCATCCGGTGTCCAGCCCGCAATTCCGTATGGGTTTGGCAGATCAGGCTGGTCATTGTCTTCATCGCTGAATTTCACGGGTAAAGCCCCGGTAAGGCAGAATTTTTTCCCGGTAGCTACCTGTAACGTATTCCAGGTACTATCGGAAACTGCATAATAGACCAGGTATTTCCCGGCAGGTGATAGTTCGGCGATTGATGCCTGTTTGGTAAGGAGGAGTTCCCGCTTGCCGGTTTTCAAATCAAGCAGGTATACATCCCGGTAAGATGTTCCTTCCCAGGAGGTAAGTATTTCGTAGGGCTTGTTTGTATTGCCTAAAGCAAAATCGGCATTCCCTTTACGGAAAGTCTTTACCAGATCGACCATCGTATCAGCGAGCTGCACCACCCGTTTATCCTTAATATGATACACCGACAGGTAATTCTTTTTCAGGTCGTCATCCAGGCTTTTTAACTGCTGCGATTGCAGGCGGGTGTCGTCCCATGACCAGATGTCCACTTTTACTTTTTCCTCATCCAGTAGGGTGTCTTTTGATTCAGGCAGTTTTTTAGGCGCCGTTCCGAAATACAGTTTACTGCCATCATTGGCAAAACTCAGGCTGGCATTTTCCGAAACTTCCCAACCAGCCGGAATCCCGGCTGTTGAAGTATCAGCAACAAGAACCGCATCGGTAGCCGGGTCCTCCCAGAGGTAAAGCCCGTAACGTTTCACTTTGGAGGTGTCGGATGTAAAGAGAAAGGCAACGGATCGCCCGTCGTTGCTGGCTGTTATTTTTTTTGCAAACCCGGGCTTTTCAAAAATCTTCCGGGATGTCAGGCTGCGCGTGTCGAACACATTTACAGATATAGAATCTATGCTGTCTTTTTTCAGGGTGATGAAGGTGAGCAAGCCGCCATTCCTCGCAAAAGCCGATTCGGTAACATTTTCAGTCTCATATTTCTGATTCAGAACAGGGTTCAGTATAGTAAGGTTAGCAGTTTCTATATCCGCGAAAGCACCCTTCTTTTTCTTCTTCTCTTTGTCTTTCGGCTTTTCACGCAATTCTTTCGGTTTTGCTACCAGTGTGTCCGGGCTAACTTTATTCAGGGCATCGTTGACTTCGCTCTTATCTTTTACCTTATCTTTTGCCTTATCGTACAACCAGGCTACCCAGGCACCGCCTTCTTTAGGGAGTTGAAAGGATTTCAGCCCCGGATACCGAATGACAGAATCTTTCTGCAACAACCATATCCCCAGTGAATCTTTAGGCATGTCCTCTTTTTTCTTCCTGGCCAGCTTCAACTTACGCAGGGTATCTGCGGGCTGAACAATGCGAAATACCATGATATCACTGCCCGACGAAAACATGGCACCCTGTCCACGATAAAGCGAATCGTGACGGCTGGTTTCCAGGTTCTGCAAGTGAAGCCACCCATCTCCTTTCTGCGGGTTTATCTCATACGAACTATAAATTCCGTCATCGGATATCAGGGGTTTATCCAGCTTTTTCCAGGAATCGTAAACATCGTGAGTGAGTGGTTTTTTAACCGTTATCTGCGCAAAAGCAAACAATCCGGTCAGAAATACAGGAATCAATACTAGCAATAACTTTCGGATCATCTTGGGGTTAATTTCGGGAAAAGAGGCTGCAAGATAATTTAAATCCTGAAGAGTGAAACCCGAAATCTGTCAAACCGGTATTTTGGTCGCTGAAAAGAACCGACCATGCTGGCATTGAACTTTACAATTTGACTTCCTGCTTAAGAAAATAAGTTGATTATGACCAATACAACTGAAACGGCAAGTACAATTTCGATTACAAAATAAAGCACGGCCAGCAGTGTTCTTTTTACCACACGAAATTTTCGTTCTGTGTTGAATATCTGCATAAAAGCCCAAAACAGGCAAACAATTTGCAGGATGGAAACTACATTAGTCGCCATTTCCCGGGGCATCCAGCCGAAATAAATAAAAGGCAGGAACAGCATCCCCAGGATCAATGCCTGGCCCCTGAGGAAAGCATTGATCATGAAATGTTCGATGTAGTTGTACCCTGTTTTACGGAAAGCAAGCCGGGATGCTCCTGCATAAAACGGCAGAAATACCAGCTGTAGCATTGCGAAATGAGATTCAATAAAGTCTTTAATTTCCTTTAAGTAAGATGTTTCACCCTGCTGAACCTGTATATTGAAGTCTAAGCCGAACAGGTTCATTTTCAGTTCGTTTTCTGTCTCCACTATCATGTTGATATGAAAATAATGATTCAGCAAGGCATAGATTGTGGCCAGGATGATCACCATAGAAACAGGCCTGAAGTGTTTTACCCGTTTTCCGGCAATATACTCACGGATAGCATGACCGGGCCGCGTGAAAAGTTGTATAATAGTGTAAACCAGCCCCTTGTCGACATGCAGCAAGCCGTGTTCTATATCGTGCCATACCGAGTGCAGGTCTAAACGGTGCGTGTTTGCCGCCTGGCCGCATGCAGGACAGAAATTTCCCTTGAAAGCGGAATTGCAGTTTTTGCAGGTAATTGTCATAATAGACTGTATTATTGCCTGTTCAAATAATGCTACCGACAAATATACTAATCTGTTCGTCTAATTATGACATTATTTGAAATACTTTTATAAACACTGCGTTGGAATTTGAACAAATTCGCCTTTCCCCTTCTAAAAATAAAATGACGATTACGTCTTTTTCTTTATTTTTCCGTCATATTACCGAACGAAATTTCAGCCAGGCATGGAAACCCCTGAACAGAACATGAACATCCCGGATATTATCAGTCAGTTTGAGCTCTTTATTGATAGTAACCAGGATAAACTAGTGCACCATGCCTTCTTCCGGCTAGGTGACCGCAAGGATGCTGAAGATGCTGTGCAGGATGTAATGATTAAAATCTTCGGCGAGTTAAAACAAGGCAAAATCCTGATGAATCCAACTGCTTATGCTTACCGCCTGCTGGCAAATGCATGCACCGACAGGCAGCGGAGAGCAAACCGGTATCCTAGAGTTTCATTCCAGGATAATCCTGATTCCGGTGTTGAAACATGCGAAAACCGGGAGGATGAACTGATCAGGGAAGAGGAATTCCGACGCATCAACAAATTACTTGGCTCCATACCCGGAGAACAGGCCGAAATCGTACGCTTACGGTTTGTCGACGGGCTCCCCTTCCAGCAAATAGCCGAAATCCTCGAACAACCCTTAACTACCGTGAAATCGCGATTTTCGTACGGACTACTTAAAATCAAAACATTATTTTTCAACCAGAAGGAGGTTTCCCATGCAGTTTGACCCTTTAGACAATATAGCTGAATTTTTCGAAAGCAAGATCAACGTAAACAAGATGATTGACACGCGGGAAAACCCGGTTTCACCCCCGGACCTGGAAATTATTAATCAGGCTGCTGCAGCACTAACCCCTGCAGAACAAATAAAAGCAAGTAAAACGTTAAAACTAAACATCATGAAGCAGATACACGAATCATCCGATATCCCAAACGTTAAACGTGGCAGAACAATCACCATGACCGGTCCCGGCTGGAAAAAAATAGCTAGCATAGCCGCGCTATTACTGGTAATGCTGGCAATAGTGCCCATTTTCGGCCCAAGGCTCTTCAACCCCAATGCAAAAGCTATGTCGCTGCTCAACACTTCGATAGAAGCAATCTTAAACATCAAATCCATGGTTGTGAGTTACCAGGTTCGTTCTGTTCCCGGGGACAATTTAGACCTGATTGACATCAAGGGTGATTTTATTGATTACAAACTCTACAAAGAATTCACTCCAACCGAAAAATGGCGCATCGAAAAACCCGGTCTTGCCGTAGCCCTGGATGGAAAAAACCAGTTTAAATTCATGGATAAAACAGGTATAGGATATGTTGGCAGCCCACAGGCAGGATTTGTTGACTGGATGAGAATACTCCTCGACCCGGGAAAAATATTACAGGAAGAAAAAACCTCGGCAGCGCGTCATAAAGACCATTATACCGTTGAATCTAAAAATAATGAAACCATACTGACAGTTAAGTCAAAAGCCCTGGGTAATTTCAAAAACACTTACCTGCTGAATGCGTCCATCCCCGAATCGAACAACCGCAGGGTATATCATTTCGACAAACAAACGAACAGGCTGCTCTCGCTTGAGATATTTATAACTGAAAATCAGGAAGAAGTGCTTGTCCTGAAAATCAACACTATCAAATACGATGAAGCTATAGCACCCGAAACGTTCAAAATCACCCTTCCGGAAGGCACCAAATGGGTTGAACTAAAAGATCTTGAACCGAAAAAGGAAAATGCAAGCACGGCAAAGAACGCCGGGGAAGCCGCCCAACTCTGGTGGGAATCCATATCGAAAAACAATTGGTCAGTAGCTTACAAACTCGACCCATCCCTGGAGCAATCCTCAAACCTTGAAAGTTTCAAAAAAGAATATGGCGGTCTGCAGGTGATTTCAATAGGGAAGTCGTTCAAATCCGGGATATTTGTAGGCGAATTTGTTCCTTATGAAGTTAAACTCAAATCCGGTAAAATACTGAAATTCAACCTTGCCCTGCGAAATGACAACACCGAAAAAATCTGGCAGGTAGATGGGGGCTATTAATCAACCATGTACGAAACGAATTAAGCCATTAACCGGGTAAAGCCGGTTAATGGCTTTTTTATAGGATACTCTAAATATAAGTTGTTTGTCATTCTGACCGGTTTTTTCATTTTTTTATCCGGAGGATTTAATTTATAAGCAGCTAAACTATTAAGGGCGGATTATGTTCCTAGTTCGTACTTTTGTTGCCCGCCATGAATCTCACTGAATCCCTACTCGATTGGTATAACCTGAATAAGCGTCCCCTGCCCTGGCGCGAAACCCGCGATCCTTATAAAATCTGGCTTTCGGAAGTCATTCTGCAGCAAACACGGGTTGCCCAGGGAACAGATTATTACCACCGTTTTTTACATGCTTTCCCCGATGTGCAAAGCCTGGCTGCCACCGATGAACAGGATGTGCTTAAACTCTGGCAAGGCCTTGGTTATTATTCGAGAGCACGGAACATGCACCATACGGCCATGGAAATCGTGGAAAAACACGCTGGTCTGTTCCCGCTTTCAGCCGAAGGGCTGAAAAAGCTGAAGGGAATCGGCAACTATACGGCAGCGGCAATCGCATCCATTTGTTATAACGAAGCAGTTGCCGTGCTCGACGGAAATGTAGCCCGTGTTATTTCACGCCTGTACGCCATTGATACACCGGTTGATACAAACACCGGCCGTTCGGTTTTAACCGGGCTGGCTGACCAATTGATGGGCATTTACCATCCCGGCAACTTTAACCAGGCCGTGATGGAACTCGGAGCCCTGGTCTGCACCCCGAAAAGCCCGGCTTGCAATACCTGCCCCTTAGCCTTTTCGTGTGAAGCATTAAAACGGAACCAGGCAGAAAGCTATCCTGTAAAAACACCTAAAAAAACTCCGACAGTCCGCCACCTGAATTACCTGGTGATCAGTTTTAAAAGGGATAATGAAGAGTTCATCCTAATGCGCAAGCGGACCGGGAACGATATCTGGAAAAACATGTACGATTTCCCATGCCTGGAAACCGATGCAGATTCCGGCCTGGATTTGACTCTCAGCCTTTGTGAAAAGCAGAGTATCCTGGAAAGCAATAATTACCAGGTAAAAAAGGTTTCAGAGGTATATATCCACCAGCTATCCCACCGCAAGCTGCTGGCAAAGTTTATACGGATAATCGCTGAAGGGACACCCGAAGCAGCGGAAAATATCATTTCTGTCAGAAAGGACCGGATTGCAGAATTGCCTTTACCAAGGTTGATCGACAGGTTCCTGGCCACCCTGGTTTAGTCGGTCTTTCGCTTGAAAACGAAAAAAGCATATCGTTTCCCGTTATATGCCTGGAAATGTTAATATTATGACAAAATGGGTCCATATGATGTTATTTTCATGTAAGCCCGTTCACTTCCTGTATTCAACCTGTATTTCCTCAAAATTTATCAACACGCCCTTACTTTGGCGACAAATTGACTTACATTTGTGATAACAATAAGTATAAATCTACAATCCGATCACTATGGCACGAGGTGTTAACAAAGTAATACTGGTAGGAAACCTGGGAAAAGATCCTGAAGTTCAGACATTTGATACGTATAAAAAGGCTGCATTTTCGCTGGCTACCACCGAGTATTCGCGCGATAAGGAAGGCAATGAAGTTCAGCATACCGAGTGGCATAATATAGTGATGTGGCGCGGCCTGGCCGAAATAGCCGAACAATTCCTCCGCAAAGGCAGCCAGGTGTATATCGAGGGTAAAATCCGCACCCGGTCCTTCGACGGCAAGGACGGGCAAAAAAAATACATTACCGAAATACAGGCCGATAACCTCGTTCTATTGGGCGGCCGTAAAGAAGGAAATGGAGAGACCTCTGCCCAGCCTCAGTCACAGAATTCATACAGTCATCCGGCCCAGCCTGTAGTTCCGCCAATCGTTGAACCTTCATCGCAGGCCACCGATCATGAGGACCTGCCATTCTAATATTATTCAGAATTAAGCAACAGAAGAGCGAAACCGTTTTGTCTTCCTGTTGAACCGTTTTCAAAAACGGTTCTTGGAGTTTCTTATGCCTATCAGGAAACCGTATTGTCCGGGCCTTTATTCTGCTGGATTTTTCATAAATGTCGACTTTCCCAAGTTATTTTGAAATTGTAGGTGGTCCTCACTATCTTTGCATCTTAAAATCAATTACTTCACACTGTGGCTGACCCACTCCCCGAGGCGTTAAACGCACTGATACTCTTAAGCCCCATCACTGCCAACCTGGCTTCTTCGGCCGGATTGATAGCCGGTCTGTTCGCAATCCTGGTCCTGTTGATGTGTTCAGCTGCGGCTTCTGCATCCGAAACCGCTTTCTTTTCCCTTACTCCCTCCCAACTGAATGAAATCCGTTCTTCCAAAACCGTGGTCAATAAACGTATTGTCCGCCTGCTGGAAAATTCAAAACTCTTGCTTGCTACCATATTGATTACCAACAACCTGGTAAGTGTAGGCACGGTTATCATTTCCACTTTCCTGATACATCATTACCTCGATATTTTTTCGAACCCACTTCTTGGATTCTTGTTCCAGGTCGTAATTATAACGGCTATACTGCTTTTACTGGGCGAGATTATGCCTAAGGTGTTTGCCACCCGAAAACCGGTAAAGACGGCCACCTTACTGGCTGCCCCGCTCACCATACTGCAAAGGATATTGTATCCGTTTAGCCTCCTGCTGGTGAGTTCCACGCGCTTTATCGACAGCCGCAGGGCGCATAATCACAACATTACCCTCGACGATATTTCAAATGCCATTGATATTACCGCCGACGGGAAAGTGGACGAGGAAGACCGGAAGATCATGAAAAGCATCACCCGTTTTGGTGAAATTAACGCCCGCGAAATCATGAGCCCCAGGGTTGATCTTACCACTCTTGACAATTCGCTCTCTTTTACCGCCGTACAAAAAATAATCATCGATTCGGGGTACTCACGTATCCCGGTATACAATGATACCCCTGATACCATTACCGGTATACTGTATATCAAGGACCTGCTACCCCATCTGTCGGAAGACGATTCTTTCGATTGGGAATCGCTGGTGCGCCCGCCCCTGTTTATTCCTGAAAATAAACCCATCAACGACCTGATGCAGGAATTCCAGGAGAAAAAAATCCATATGGCAGTGGTGGTCGATGAATATGGAGGCACGTCCGGCATCATCACCCTCGAAGATATCATAGAAGAAATAGTGGGTGAGATTAACGATGAGTTCGACATCGAATCCGAGAACATATTCTTTTCGCGTATTGATGAACGGAATTACATTTTCGAAGGCAAAACCACCATCAACGATATGTGCCGGGTGCTGGGAATTGACAACCGCATTTTCGACGAGGCGAAAGGCGAAAGCGAATCCCTGGCAGGGCTGGTGCTGGAACTCGCCGGTAAAATGCCGGCCACAGGTGAGACATTCACCTTGGGAGAATTTACTTTCCGGGTGGAAACTGCTGATAAACGAAGAATCAAAAAAGTAAAAGTCATCACTCCATTCGAACCCGAAGCTGATTGAACTCTACCGGCCAGGCTAAGGCTCTTCCCAAGCGGGCAATAAAAGCAATACAGGTTTCGTTTTAAAACCACTAAAATTACCAGAATGCGAGTCCGAAAAACAGCGTCGTTGCTGACGAAACTAACCAAGTATTCCTTCATCCCTGTTTCATTATTGCTCCTGATAAACTTATCGGCCTTTTTATTGCCTTCGTGCAACAGCGATTATACGCCCAAACCCCGCGGTTATTTCCGTATAGCACTGCCTGAGAAAAAATACAACCTGCTCGACTCCATTTATCCCTATGCCTTCGAATACCCGGCTTACGCTAAAATTACAAACGATCCTCTTTCGCCAAAGGAAGTAAACTGGATAAATGTTGAAATGCCCGTTTTCCACGGCCGTATCCATATCAGCTATAAGATTTTGACCGATAACAAGAGCCTTGTCTCCTTTACCGAAGATTCCCGCACACTTGCTCTCAAGCATATGGCAAAAGCCAGCGGCATCCGCCAGATCGCCATTAACGACCCCAAACGCAGGGTCTTCGGGCTGGTTTACGAAATCAACGGCATGGGTGCCGCATCACCTTACCAGTTTTACCTGACCGACAGTACGCGAAATTTCCTAAGGGGATCCCTTTATTTTGACGCGATTCCGAACAATGACTCCCTGGCGCCGGTTATCGATTATGTGAGGACTGATATTCAGCATATGTTCGAGACTTTTAACTGGAAATAGGAAAATGGTTACTTTCGGGAACAAATACACTTCCTGCCAAAACCGGCAGGACACTACTTTGTTATTATACCATCAAGGCTCCACGAAATCGATCCATCCTATGAAAAAACCGCTGCTTTTTTTACTACTGCTTAGCCTGCCCTTTTTGCTTATTGCTCAGCAAGCCGTTTATTCGAGGGTGAAAATATTTAAAGATACCAAAACGCCGCTACAGCTTTTTGCGACCGGCATCGAGATTAGCGGGACCGATAAAAAGAATCAATGGTATACAGCCGAAATCCCTCAACAGGAAATCAACAAGCTTACTGCTGCAGGATTCAGGTATGAGATACTGATCCCTGATATGGCGAAATTCTATACGGGCAGATCAGGCGAAAAATCAACCTTATCGTTGAAGGACAAACAATTGAGCCAGGAATGGCCCGAACCGCTGAATTTTTCGCTAGGCTCCTGTGGCGGGTTCAGTACCGTTGACGAAATGCTGCAACAGCTCGACCTGATGCGCTCGCTCTATCCTTCACTTATCTCGGCCAAACAGGCATTAAGCGATACCATTTCGACCATCGAAGGCCGCACCATCTATTACGCCCGGATAAGCGATAACCCGGATGTGAATGAAGCTGAACCGGAGGTGCTTTATACCGGAATGCACCATGCCAGGGAGCCTATTGGCATGCAGCACCTGCTCTATTATATGTGGTACCTGCTCGAGAATTATAGCAGCGACCCCTCGGTAAAAGCCCTGGTTGATAATACGGAAATGTATTTTGTCCCGGTTTTTAACGTGGACGGATATACCTACAACATTACTACAAATCCCACCGGCGGGGGTATGTGGCGTAAAAACCGGCGCAACAACGGCGATGGAAGCTTCGGCGTTGATATTAACCGCAATTATGGATACGAATGGGGATACGATGATAACGGTTCCTCGCCCCTTCCTGCGGATGAGACCTACCGGGGCACGGCTCCTTTCTCGGAACCGGAAACCCGCATGATGAAACACTTCTGCGAAAGCCACAATTTCCTTATCGCCCTGAACTACCACTCCTTCAGCAACCTGTTCTTGTATGCCTGGGGATGGTCGGCTGAACCTACACCCGATAACACCCTGCTCTCTACTTATGCCGGGCTCATGACCAAAGAAAACAATTACACTTATGGTGCCGGCTATACCACAATCTACCCAACCAATGGAGGTTCCGACGACTGGATGTACGGCGAACAGACCACGAAACCGATGATCTTGTCATACACCCCTGAATCAGGAAGCAGCAGCGATGGGTTCTGGCCTTTGCAGGATAGTATAATACCCTTATGCCAGGAAAATATGTTAGCAAGCATTACGGCAGCCAGGCTGGCTGGGAATTATGGTACCATTGCCGATAACAGCCCGCTTTTCATCTGGCAACAAAACGGCTACCTGCCCTTCAGTGTGAAACGTATGGGGATACAGAACGGAAGTTTTACTGTATCAATCGCTCCCTTGGGTAATGCTTTTACAACTTTAGGCGATGCCAAAGTTTTACAGGGACTGAGCCTGCTCGAAAAACGCAACGATTCCATCAGTTACCAGCTCAGTACTTCGTTGCACGTGGGCGACACCATACAGTATGTACTTAAGATCGACAATGGATACTTTTCTGAATATGATACCGTTATGCGTATTTACGGGTACCCGGTAAGCGTTTTTAACGATCCACTCAACAACAGCAGCAACTGGACCGGTTCCTGGGTTACTAACAGTTCCCAGTACTATTCCCCCTTGTTCTCCATGACCGATTCGCCTATAGGCAACTATGCGGCTAACACAAACAAATACATCACCCTGGCCAGCGGAACCGATCTCAGCCAAACGCTGCTGATGGTGCTGCAGTTCAGGGCAAAATGGGCACTTGAAAAAGACTTTGATTATGTGCAGGTAAG
>JBAXXB010000114.1:0-12389 GCA_037128115.1 Bacteroidota bacterium | reverse complement strand
TTGGATACGAGTGCTCCTGCATCTTTAAATATCTGTATAAGCTCTTCGTTGAGCGCTTCACGCCATATGGCATCCGTTGTTGGTACAATTTTAAATACCACGCCCGGGGCCACTTTACGGCCTTTCAGGAGGCTGGCTGCTTCGCGTAGGTCTTCCATGCGCCCGTTCGTGCAACTTCCAAGAAAAGCGGAATCAATTTTCGTATTCTTTACGCTTTCAACCGATACATCATCGTGCGGATGGCCCGGGTTGGCTACCATGGGAACAAATGTTTCGATATTGATTTCGTTAACGGACTTGTACCTGGCTTCGGCTGATGCTTTTATGGTTTCAGCGCGTTTGCCGGTTCGGGACTGAAGTTCATCGAGTATTTTATCGTTAGGGCTGAACAGAATAATAATGGCTCCCATTTCTGTCCCCATCGAAGCAATGGTAATACGCTCATCGAGCGAGAAGCTTTCGACAGCATCGCCTTCAATTTCAACCGAATAGCCAAGCAATTTGTTGGCTCCGTATATTGAAAGCAGGTTCAGCACTATATCTTTTGCCCTTACATTCGAGGGCCGTTTGCCTTTCAGTACCAGTTTAACTGATTCGGGTACTTTAAACCAGACCGATCCTTTAGCCCATGCTGCTGCAATATCCTGGTCGCCCATTCCCTGCCCGAAGGACCCGATAGCACCCATGATATTGGCGTGCGAATCGGTTGAAACGAAGGTGCTTCCGGGGTAAGCCAGGCCCTTGTCAATCGCAAGATGGGTTCCGACACCCGAATCAATGTCATACACTTTAATATCATTCTGGCGGGCAAAAAGCCTGCAGAAATGCTGGTTGGCAGCGTACTTCTGGTCTGATCCGCCCGGATTGCAATCGAACGTAAAAAAAGTGCGCGAAGCATCGTGCACTTCCAGACCGTTGTTCAGTATATTTTCGACAACATTGGCGCCTCCGAAATCACGGGCAGCACGGGCATCGATAAAAACATCCACAATATCGCCTGGCTTTACAACAGCCTGGCTGCTGTGATTGGCAATGATCTTTTCTATTATTGTCATTTTTTGAAATTTTTATGTTAGCACTAAACCTCTCTGCCTTCAGGAAGAGCAGGGGGGAGGGACTAAAGCTTCAATCTTTCCCGAAATGGCTCAAATGTCATAAAATCAGCATGATGTACAATGTATGCTTCGGTCGTTCTTTTTACCATGTCGCCTTCACCAGCGTGGGTAGCAATGATGTGACATACTGCTGCCGGCACACCGCATTGTTCAGCCAGCGAAACGCCCGAGAACGGGTGCCTGACATATTTCCCGTAGCTTCCCTGTACAGATTTCCCATCTTTAAGTTCATACTCGAGCAATTTACCAACATCGGCCAATATGGCACCTGCGATGAGTACATCCATGTTGACAGGCAGATCATTTTTAAAGAACTCGTTCATTTTATTGCCTGAATCGAGTGCCACATGCACCACGCAGCGTTTATGGTCCATAAAAGTTACTTTCAGGTCCGGACCGCAAAGCAGGGTAAAGGGAATTGTATTCAGGTCGTCAGGTGTCAGGACACTCCTGCTTAAAGCCAATGCCCAGGTGTTGGTTGTTTTTTCTTTCAGGTCAGTGTCTTTGATCCATTCCAGTTCCGGCCACAGCTCTTGGGCCTGGACCAGGTATTTCTGTTCAATATTCATGGTTTTGAGGTATTAAACAGAGAGCCGCTGAATGAGCGGCTCTCCAGGAGTTTTACAATATGATTACAACTTAGCTATGATGGCATCGGCCATTTGTACCGTTGAAGCGGCTCCCTGGTGAATTACATCGGGTGAACCTTTCAGCTTCAGCATATCATAGGCTTTAACTTTACCTTCGGCCACTACATCGGCAATCGCTTTACGGATACGGGAAGCCATTTCCATTTCGCCCAGATGCTCGAGCATCATCACGCCTGACAGTATCATAGCAATAGGATTAACAATGGATTCGGCATAACCAGCATATTTTGGAGCTGAACCATGCGTAGGTTCAAAAACACTGACACCGGTTTCGGGGTTAAACTGAGCCGACGTGGCAAATCCAAGGCCGCCGATCAGGCCAGCAAAGGCATCCGAAACAATATCACCGAACATATTACCGGCAACGATAACATTATAGTTTTCAGGGCTCTTGGTCAGCCACATGGTCATAGCGTCAATATTCACATCTTCCACCCAGATGTCAGGATATTGGGACTTGCTCATTTCCTGGGCGACTTTCAGCATCATACCCGAAGTTTCGCGAATTACGTTTGGTTTTTCGCAAACGGTGATTTTACTGAATCCCCTGCTTTTTGCATATTCGAAGGCAGCCTTAACGATACGGGTCACGTACTTTTTGGTAAATATCCGGGTCGAAACTGCTAATTCCGGACGTGGGCACCAGCTAAAGTTTTCCCTGAATTTCGGGTGAGTCATTAAAGCATCGTACACCTGGTCGGAAGGGTTGGTCCATTCGACACCGCCATATAAGCCTTCGGTATTCTGACGGAAAATCATCACATCTACTTCAGGTTCTTCAATTCCATTAGGTCCCCTGCGTATAAAGTTCAAAGGGTTGCCTTTCAGTGTTTTGCACGGACGCATGCAGATGTCCAGGTCGAAATGCTGGCGCATGGTAACGATAGGACTGTAATATGTAAAGCCTTTTCCCTGTAGTTCAGGAGCAAGTTCAGCGGCAGTTTTGTCCTTTGGTTTTGATGTTATCGCTCCAAACAGGCCAATTTTATGTTCTTCCAGCAGTTTTACTGTACGCTCCGGAAGGGGATTGCCTTCTTTACACCAGAATTCCCATCCAATGTCACCTTTTACATATTCAGCTTCAAATCCGGCAGCATCGAGGACGCGGATACACTGTTCAAGTACTACTTTTCCGATGCCGTCGCCGGGCATGGTTACAATGGTTCTTTTTGCCATAACTTTAATATTATTTTTTGATTGTTATCTGAAAAACAATTACCGACAAAATTATAATTTCAATCTTAAATAACAAGTGGTATCCGGAAATTTATTTGAACTTGAAACGCCAGAAACCGGGGATGTTAATCGGCTGATTATATGAGCATTAATTCTCTCATTGCTCTATATCTCGTTAATAAACAATAATTTAGTTATGTACATTGACTTGCTTTGCAAAGGATTCACGGTATACCGGAATTCTTATCCGGTCGTATGGAATTTTGCTGAAGACTAAAATTACCAATTGAATAAAACACAATTCAAGAACTGGTAAATAGGTATTCAGAAACGGCGTATTGTTTCAAGGTTCAACCGGTTCCGGTGGTCTGTAATACCAATCATTATTTTGTTTTCGTCCCGGTTTATTTACTTTTGCAACTCCGATTCAATCAGAATCACAAAAATCAGGTTAAAGCAGGTTGGTATGAATTCCAAAACATGGGTTAAAAGCGTTGAAGGTCCTTTATTCAGAAAAATATCGGAGGCTGCTGCTCTGTTAAATACCGATGCTTTTGTGATTGGCGGGTATGTCCGGGATCTGTTTCTTGACCGCAAAAGTAAGGATGTCGATATTGTAACTTCTGGAAGTGGAATTGAACTCGCCGAGAAGGTAGCTGAATTGCTTAAAGTTAAGAAAATCAGTGTATTCAAGACTTTTGGGACGGCCATGTTTGTCTACCAGGATTGGCAGGTAGAGTTTGTAGGTGCCCGTAAGGAGTCTTATACCAGTGATTCCAGGAATCCAATGGTAGTGCCGGGCAGCCTTGAAGATGATCAGAACCGCCGTGATTTTACCATTAATGCGATGGCTATCAGCTTACAATTAAGAGATTATGGCAGCCTGGTTGATCCTTTTGATGGAGTAGGTGATTTGAACAACAAACTCATCCGCACCCCGCTCAATCCCGATATTACTTTTACCGACGATCCGCTCAGGATGATGCGTGCCATACGTTTCGCGACACAGCTCAATTTCAGTATACTTCCCGAAACGCTCGATGCCATCACCCGAAACGCTTCCCGCATCAGCATTATCACAATGGAGAGGATCAGCGAAGAACTGAATAAAATTGTGATGACTGAAAAACCTTCAACCGGTTTTTACCTCCTGGATAAAACAGGTTTGCTGGAAAGGATATTCCCGGTGTTTTTAGCTTTGAAAGGAGCTGAATATGTTGAGGGTAAAGGACATAAGGATAATTTTAAGCATACACTCGAAGTTCTCGACCGCATTGCGCCCAATACCGATAATCTCTGGCTAAGATGGTCAGCATTACTTCACGATATTGCCAAACCGGTGACACGCCGGTACGATCCTCAAACAGGCTGGACGTTTCACGGGCATGAGTTCAAAGGCATGAAAATGATACCCTCCATTTTCAGTCAGTTGCGGCTTCCCCTGAATGAAAAGATGAAATATGTTCAAAAGATGGTACTGCTTCATTTACGTCCAATCATCCTTTCGGAGGATATTGTCACGGATTCGGCGGTTCGTCGCTTATTATTTGAGGCAGGCGACGATATTGATGACCTGATGACGCTTTGTGAAGCGGACATAACCTCGAAAAACCAGGCTAAAGTGCAACGCTACCTTTCAAACTTCGAAGTCGTGCGAACGAAGCTGAAAGAAATTGAAGCTAAAGACAATTTGCGAAACTGGCAACCCCCGGTTTCGGGTGAAATAATCATGGATGTATTCGGGCTCGGCCCATGCAAGCAGGTAGGCATAATTAAGACGGCAATCCGGGAAGCAATACTGGAAGGCGAAATTCATAGTAATTATGCTGAAGCCTACCAATTAATGCTTTTGGAGGGCGCAAAACTGGGGTTAAAGCTTGTAAAACAGGATATTAATTCCCCGCTTGAAAATCTTCCGCCTGGTATAGAAAAACCGTAAAATAATTCATACCTTTACACTACTAAAACTACCAACATACTAAAACTATGCAAGCTTACCGTTTCAGGATTTTATGCGACGAACAGGATGATTTTATCCGTGATATTGAAATTAAACCCGGGCAGACATTTAAACAGTTTCATGATATCATCCTGAAGTCTGCTGAAATTGAAGGCAACGAACTTGCTTCCTTCTTTATCTGTGATCCTCGATGGAATAAAGAAAAGGAGATAACCCTCATTGATATGGGGCTCAAGGTCCCTGATGCCGATTTCGACCATGATGATGACCGTAAACCATTGATTGTTCCGCTTCCCGTTCAGATCATGGAAGAAGTGAAGATCAGGGATGTAATCGAAGACCCTCACCAGAGAATATTGTTTGAATATAACTTCCTGAACCCCAGGACTTTTTTTATTGAGCTCATGAAAATAGTAGATGCGGATACTAAAAAAGAGTATCCTCAGTGTGTCAAAAAAGAAGGTACCCTTACCCCAAGTGCACCACCCAATTTTCTTTCATTTCTTGACGATCCAGATGAGGATGCCATGCTCGGCGAGTTGGATAAAATGATACAGGATGGTGAACTCGAGGAAGAAATTGATGAAAACTATACTACTGAACCAGAGTGGTAGATTCTTTTAGCCTTCTTTCTTCAATACATAAATTTCTTTTTTTTTGAGAACTCTGTCTATTGGTTAGTTCCGGGAAATATCTTGTTGTGATTGCCGGTCCGACAGCAGTCGGGAAAACCGGTGTGGCCATTGAGTTGGCTAAAGCATGGAAATCGGAGATCATTTCAGCTGATTCCAGGCAGTTTTACCATGAAATGTCTATTGGAACGGCCAAACCTGACCTGCAGCAACTAAATGAGGTTAAACATCATTTTGTCGGGCATATTTCCATCCACGACTACTTTAATGTTTCGAAATTTGAAAACGAGGTTTTAGTGCTTCTAACCGGACTTTTCGCAAGGCACAACATAGTATTTATGGTTGGAGGATCCGGATTATATATTGATGCCGTTTGTCGTGGTATTGACGATTTTCCTGACCCGGAACCGGAACTTCGTGCTTACCTGAAAGGTGTTTTTGTGGATGAGGGTGTGGCTAAACTACAGGAAATGCTATCCAACCTCGACCCCGAGTATTATTCAACTGTCGATATTCAAAACCCGAACCGACTGCTTCGGGCGCTTGAAGTGTGTTTAACCACAGGTAAAAAATTCTCGGAACAAAGGTCAAACACGAGTAAGGATCGTAATTTCAGTATAGTTAAAATAGGACTGAACATACCACGTCCTGAACTAGTCACACGGATTGAAGCACGTGTGGATCAGATGGTTGAAAATGGACTGGTGGATGAAGTAAGGAGTTTATTGGCTTATCGCCACCTGAATGCATTGAATACGGTCGGGTATAAAGAAATATTTGATTTCCTGGATTCGAAAATTACATTACCTCAGGCTATTGAGAATATCAAGACCAGTACCCGCCGCTATGCCAAACGCCAGATGACCTGGTTTAAGCGTACGGACGATTATACCTGGTTTGACCCTGGGCATGTAAACGAAATAACCAGCTATTTAACAAGGATTTGTAAATAGCTGGTTATCTTAAAAGGGAAGTAAATCCCAACGTAAACTCTTTATTACTTCAGGTATTTGTCGAGCCACCCGAAAAATTCACGCTGCCACAGCACACTGTTTTGTGGATGGAGTACCCAATGGCTTTCTTCGGGGAAATGCAGGTAACGTGCTGGTATTCCGCGTAGTTTGGCCGCATTATAGGCTGCCATGCCCTGGGTATAAGGGATACGAAAGTCGTTTTCTCCTTCAATGATCATGATAGGGGTGTCCCATTTATCGACAAATTTATGCGGCGAATTGGCATACGAATGGTCTACTTTGGGATTTCCCTTTTCCCAGTATGCTCCGCCCAGGTCCCAGTTAACAAACCACATCTCTTCGGTGGTAAGGTATTGGTCCTCCAGGTTAAACATGCCGCAGTGTGAAATGAAAACTTTAAATCGTTTTTCATGATGACCTGCAAGCCAGAGTACCGAAAATCCGCCGTAACTGGCTCCTACAGAGCCTAATTTATCTTTATCCACAAAGGGTTCTTTGCACATTTCATCTATGGCTGTAAGATAATCCTTCATGTTCTGGCCGCCATAATCACCGCTGATCTGGTCGTTCCATTCCTGCCCGAAACCTGGTAATCCCCTTCGGTTAGGCGCAACCACTATATAACCGTTCGCAGCCATCATCTGGAAATTCCAGCGGTAGGAAAAAAACTGGCTCACCATGCTTTGCGGACCGCCTTCGCAATAAAGCAGGGTAGGATACTTCCTTTCAGGGTTAAAATCAGGAGGGTAGATAACCCAAACCTGCATTTTTTTGTTATCGGAGGTTGTCATCCAACGTTCCTCAACTTTGGCCGAATGAATATCTTTAAGGATTTCCCTGTTGGTAAATGATAACTGTGACTCAATTCCTGATAAATCCATTTTATAAATCTCCGTGGGCATCAGCATCGACTGCTTGGATGTAACCAAATCTTTACCAGCTAATTTAATAGATAAATAGTCCCAGGTGCCCTGGCTGATTTGCTTAATATCCCTGGATTCGAGATTCAGAGAATAGATTTGTACTGTTCCATGTACCGAACTCAGGAAGTACAAATTTTTACTGTCGGCTGACCAGGTGAAGTTATTTGAACACTGGTCGAATTTCCCGGAATAATCCTCATATTTCGCGGCTACAAAATCATAGATCATGATGCGGTCTTTATCCGCTTCAAAACCGGCACGGGCCATGCTTCTCCAGACGATTTTCTTGCCGTCGGACGAAAAAACAGGGTCCTGGTCATAACCCACCAGGCCGTTTGAAATATTGGTTTCCTGGCCGGATTTCAGGTCGTAAACATAAATCTCTGAATTTGTGCTCAATGCATAATCTTTCCCAACCAGTTTTTTACAGGTGTAGGCTATTTTATCACTTTGCGGACCCCAGTTGATTTGCTCCATGCCTCCCCAGGGAGCCATGGGTGATTCGAACCTTTGCCCGTCCATTATGTCTTTCCCTTTTTCGACCTTGCCTTTTGAATAAGGCGCAACAAAAATATGGCTGTAGCTATAGTCAGACCAACTGTCCCAATGTCGGTACATCAGGTCGTCCTCTATGCGGGCTTTGGCTTTCGGCAGGTCAGGATAGATATCGTTGGCAGTTTTATCCAGTTTAACCCTCTGTGTATAAAGTATATACTTCATGTCGGGCGAATAACTGAACCCCGATATGTCACCATCCGTATGGCTGATTTGGATAGGAGAGGAGCCATCGGTTCCTGCTTCCCATATCTGCATAGACCCGGATTCCGCTGAAAGAAATGCAATTTTTTTGCCATCAGGCCGGTAGATTCCATTTTCTTCGTTTCCTTTGAGGCTGGTAATTTTAACAGGGTTCCCTCCCGAAAGCGGTAGGGTGTACAAATCACGGTTTCCTTTGTTTTCAGCCAGGTTATACCAGCTCACGCCATATAGGAGCGTTTTATTGTCGGGCGAGACCTGGATGTCACCTACCCGGCCCAATTTCCATAGCAACTCAGGCGTGTAGCGATCGGAAGTTGTTGTTTGCTGAGCATGAACAAACAATCCGGACAGGGTCAATAAAATGAAAATTCGAAGCTTTTTCATCAATTTGAATTAATGGGGGTTAAAGGCTGCGAAAGTAGAAAAAATATCACTACTTATCCAACAGGAATAAGATCGTTAATAAACAGGCTAATGATTGAGAAGGCTTCAGAAAGATTATATCAATCTGCTTTTTTTAGAATCAAATATGAATCGTACTTTTTAAGGATTACAAAATATGGATTGGGCTTTATGATGCCGTTCGCAAAACAAGGGTCATCGGCCGCAAGTTTGTCTTCATCCAGTATAATGTACTTTGCGCCCAGGTCGGAGGCGAGTTTCAACGCCGAAAGCTGATTGAGTTTGACATTGTAAATATCTTCATGATATTCCCATACATGGTAGGATAGTACAGGGCGAGTTTCAATTTCGTTAAAAACAAAGCGGTCGGGAGCCAGCACTTTAGTGCCGGGGTCATTTATTTGTTCGGATAAGGCGTGATGAATGGCAGGATAGTCAGCATTTTGCCTGAAGATATCCTGAAAACGAACAACTACCAGCGCCAGTTGCATTACCAAAACCAAGGCAATGAATGCTTTTATAAAATACTTTTTTGGTTCGTTCTTAATGGAAATTATAGATAGTGCTGCTATCATAGCCATGAATGGATAATAGTAAATCATGAACCTTTCGGCAATATGGCTTCCGGTCAGATTCAGTGATACAATCAACGCTAAAGTATAGATTAAGAGCGACTTGTAATTTGTCCAAAGGAATTTAAATTTAAATATCAAACTGGTAAAGAAAATAACTGAAAAAGCCGCTACTTTGTCACTCCAGAAAAAACGCTGGTGTTCGTTAAGCAGGTTCAATCCTTTATTTAAGAAAAAATTAAGCATAGTATTGCCAAAGTAAGTTTTGCCAAGTTTTAAGGTTGGCCAGTTCTCAATCTGGTATTTGAATACCTGGAAATTATCTCCCTGCCAAAGGTCAAAAGTGTATAACATACTCACCAACAATGTACATACGGTATATATTCCAGCTGCGGTATATTTCCGGTTTGCTATAAGTAAAACAAAGCCTGCTATTCCGAAAATCATCGCATTCAGATGCGTAAAGAAAGCCAAGCCTGCAAAAACAGCTGAGGCTAATATCCAATTTAGTTTGCTTGTTTTGAGATAATTTTCGAGTGTGAAATAGCTCAAAAACCCGAAGAACATGGCAAGAATCTCGGGCCGAAAAGTAAACCCAAGCAGCACCATTAAAGGATTTACCACAACAAAGAACGTTGTTAAAAGGAAAAACTCTTTACTGTATTGAAGTGGAAATCGTTTTACGAATAAGTGCAAAAAATAAAAGAATGAAGCATAGAAAAATAAAGTAATCAGTTTCAGATAATAGACCGACCATCCAATATATTTGATCACTATTGCACCGAGAATAACATTTAATTTGTGATAAACCATCACTTTGTTTTCAAATCCGAGGATTCCCTGCATGGATTTCGTCTTCACAACACCTTCATGCGCAAGCCAGTAGGACTCTTCCCCATGCCAGCAATCATCAATATAGATGAACCTGTGCCACATGCTGAAAATAAAAAATATACCGGTCAGGCTTAGTATTATCAGCAAAAATTTTTTACCAAACAGAAATCTAAAAAGTTTATCCATGCTATTTTGGAGGTGTGAGCCCGTTAAACCGATCCGAATTAAAAAATAATGAATTTATAAATTTTATTGATCAGCCGAAAAAAGAGCTGAGATCACATACCAGGTATGATTTCGGAAAGATCAGTAGTATAAATTCAATTTAAGTGCTTGATTATTAATATCTTTATCTGGGCGAGCTCTTTATCTATATGAGTTCAACTCGTGCATAGTAGTCGAAGATTTTGATATTTCCATTTCGTTGCACTGGCTTAAATAAATCCTTAACAGCAAAGATAATCGAATTGCCTGACGTGAACAAAAAGTCAAAAAACTGAATGCTTAATTCTTGGATTACACTGCTTTTATTGTTTAATCTATCAAAAAACTGAAATGTCAGCTCCGGGGAAATCTAGAACAAAATTCCTGAAAAGCTCTTAAAGTGAATTACTTCATATACTTTCGGAAACAGATGAAATTCGTGCAATTAAGTAGCTAAATTGGTGATAAAGCTTGCAAATGCGGACATTTTATAATCTTTTACACCCGTTTTTGCTACCTTAGCAGCCCGAAAGCTTAATTGCTCAGAGTTTGCTTTGAATAGCGTTCTCTGGTTTATACAATCAGATTGCTATATCAGATCACTAAACATTTACCTGTTCTCATTTTTCTTTTTGACAAATTTTTCAATCGTAATTTAAACATATGATGCAAATATTCAGCCTAATACAAAAGATGTGGGACGAAAAGCCATTGCGTCTGGTTCTTTTTACTGCAATTGTAACCCGCCTGATTGCCGCAATTTTTTCCCGGGGCTTTGGTATGCACGATGATCATTTTCTCGTAATCGAGGCCGCCCAGGCGTGGGCTGATGGTATCATTGTGCCTGGACGGCCCCAGGCTCCTGGTCAGATGTTGGTTCCTGATGGCCATAGCTTGTTTTATATGGGGATGCATTATTTGCTGTTCAAATTCTTTGCCGCCATACATTGTATTGATCCACAAATTAAAATGTTTTATGTCAGGCTAATACATGCTGTTACATCTGTATATGCAGTCTTACTGGCTTTCCGGATAACTGAAAAACTATCATCAAAAAGGGATGCTGCAATGGTTGGCTTACTCATGGCTTGTATTTGGTTTATGCCCATGTTAAGCGTTCGAAATCTTACCGAGATGTTTTGTATCCCATTTACTTTAGCTGGTATCTGGCTCCTGATTATCGCAGATCAGAAACGTAAACCTTGGTTATGGTTTATACTTGCCGGATTTGTTCTTGGGTTAAGCATATCTATCAGGTTTCAGCTCCTGGTATTTGTCGGAGGCGTAGGGCTGGTATTACTTATCCGGCGAAGATGGATTCCGGCTTTCTTCCTGGCAACAGGAACTGCGGTTTCCATTATTCTGTTGCAGGGTATGGTCGACTTTTTTATCTGGGGACACCCGTTTGCCGAATTTATTGAATATGTGAATTATAATATTGGATCTGCTTATGATTATATTATCGGTCCGTGGTATAATTATGTATTGTTGCTGGCAGGTATTTTTATTCCACCAATCTCACTGATGCTTCTATTTGGCTTTTTCAGAGGCTGGAATAAAAACCTGATTATCTTTCTTCCTGCATTATTATTCTTGTTGTTTCATTCCTTTTTTCCCAACAAACAGGAAAGATTCATATTTCCTATAATCCCATATTGGATTATAGGGGGCGTCATAGGTTGGAATTCTTTTGTGAGTGAGTCGAAATATTGGTTTAAACATAAAAAGGCACTAAGTAACAGCTGGGTTATATTTTGGATCGTAAACCTGATATTAATCTTACCTGTCACAACAGCCTATTCAAAACGCTCACGAGTGGAGGCAATGTGCTATCTCTCAAAATATAAAGGTATTAAGGAGATTTTGGCAGAAGACTCAAACAAGGAAAGTGCACAGATGCTTCCCCGGTTCTATTCAGGGCAGTGGATGCAGGCCTTGTATAAATCGAAAACGGGAGTAGTTTCCTATATGCAGGATTCAATGCCGTGCAAAGTATCAGACGCTTCTTTTGTTTTGTTTTATACCGATGAGAACCTTCAGTCGAGGCTGGACTCCATGAAAAAGGAAATCCCATCCCTGGTCTTTGAGAAATCATTTACTCCTGGCTTTATTGATAGAGTTATGCACAGGCTGAACCCCGTAAACAGGAATGAAACTATCTATATGTACCGGAATAAGGATATCACTG
>JBAXXB010000113.1:0-12409 GCA_037128115.1 Bacteroidota bacterium | reverse complement strand
TGGTATAAAAAGGGGTGCAAAGGTATTATTATAATTTGAAATTCCAAAGACTTATACACAATATTTTGTTGATTACTTTTCAGCAACCCCAAATCAGTCTTTCAGGCTTCAAATACAAGGGTGCAAAAGTACTTAAAAAACTAATAGGATTGACATTCAGAACCAGTCAGTACATTTATTTTAAATCAAGTATAAACAGTTAAACTATTTTCGTAATACCATGCCTTCCCCAGGCTTTTATCTGAAACAATTCTCAGCCTAATATATCTTTTCAAATCTTACATGATTTCAATGGCTATTTAAAATTCGCAGGCTATCTTTGCGGAGTAAGATATTAAAACTATTGAAACAATTCCTTTCTAAATAAATCGTCAATACCATGTCCCGCTGCATTATAACACTTACTTCAGGAATCCTGTTTATTATACTTAACCTGCATGCAGGTGCACAAAATTATGCTGCTCAAAGAGGGCATGCCGGTGATGATTTATATGTTTTTTGCCGTAAAAATATCACCTCCACTTCCATTCAACAGTTTTACCTTATAGGGGAACACGGCCAGAAAATCAGTGTTCAGTACACCATTCCCTACCCTGCGACCGATAACGACCTGAACCTGAAAAATTTTGTTGCCGATCCAACTCCGGGCATACTCTTTTGCACTTCCCTTACCAATGCCGACACATCCATTTATAAAAGCACTGATTCAGGCAAGTCGTGGCAGAGGCTGAACACCCTTTTCAACGGGCTCACGCCCCCGATTTCGCTCTTGGGAGGTTCGGTAGCCGGTGAAATCATTACGACCGAAAGACTTTTTGTAACCTCATACAATATAGGTTCCACTAACGATTACTTTGCCACCCATACGATCAATGCCACCCATAGCAGTTATTTCACCAAGCCTGAGGTTGGGATAACTTCAGGCGAACTATATGGAATAAATAACGCATTTACCAGCAGCAGGGATTTCCTGCTCCACTCTGCCGATTTCGGGGTCACCATTGATACTATACCCATCGACTCAGCCGTGGTTTACAATCCCAATGGGAACCAGGCTCAGAAAATCTGCCATGGCACCCAGCCCGGCGAAATCTACCTGGTGACTACGGAAGCCGGACAAACCGGTTTTCCACATATCTATACTATTTACCATTCGACAGATTACGGGCACACCTATGCCCTCCGCAGCAGTGCGAAATTCGACGAAACCTCTTCGTGCACAGAATTTACAGGAGGCAGGGAAGATTGTTCATTTTACGAGCTTAACTGGAAATTTGACCCCATATTACAGTGCCAGGTGCTGCAGGTATTTTACAGCAGCGATTGCGGGCTGACATTTACCTTGTTTGAGCATACACTCGACGACCATGTGGACATCAAGGAAATACCCGAAACTACGCAGAATAAGCTGTTAATTTACCCTAATCCTGCCAGTGACAATACGGTAATCAGCTGCAAGTTGGCTAAGCCCTCACTGCTTTCGGTTGAAGTATACTCTGCCCAGGGTGCCTGTGTTTTTAAATCAACCCCAGAGTGGAATCCGGATGGGGATTTTGTTAAAACAATTTTTACAAAAACACTTTCAGCGGGTTTATATACAATCCAATTAAGAGGAGACGGGAAGACAGTTTCCTCCGGGACTTTACTAATATCAAGATAGAACAGTGGACCAGCTAATGGAGCATCTTGCCTTCCCGATTTGACGCTGTGCCTTGTTTGCATCACTTCACAGAACATCTTCACCACGAAAAGTGCAAAGAAATCACAACTACCCGAAAGATTATTCCGATAAGCTGTTATTTCTGGACAATCCAGATTGAACCTGCCTGAATTATGCGGAGGCATTTCATATGAGCAGCTTCAAGCGCAGTCTTTTACGAACAAACAAAGGTTTTAGTTGAAAAAGTTCCTAATTTCGCAAACTGTTAAAACCAAGACTAATGTCAATTATAACCCATAATATCACCAAGTTATACGGCACACAGGTGGTGCTCGACCATGTTAATATCAATATAGGCAAAGGAGAAGTGGTAGGCTTGCTGGGACCTAACGGGGCCGGAAAATCGACATTAATGAAAATTTTAACGGGGTACATCCCTCCTACTTCGGGTGAAGCTTCCATTCACGGTCATGATGTGATGCTCGAAACCGAAGAGATAAAGAAAATTATTGGGTATCTTCCTGAGAATAACCCGCTTTACCTGGATATGTATATTAAAGAATACCTGGAGTTTATTGCCGGAATTCACAAACTGGGGAAAGCTTCTCGCGGTCGCATACGCGAAATCATCGAAATTACCGGCATTGGGCCTGAGCAAAATAAAAAAATCGGCACCCTTTCGAAGGGATACCGCCAACGCGTCGGGCTGGCACAGGCACTGATCCACAATCCTGAAGTGCTCATACTCGACGAACCTACTTCGGGCCTGGACCCGAACCAACTGCTCGAAATCAGGGATCTGATCAAGGGAATAGGCCGGCTGAAGACTGTTATTCTTTCAACCCATATCATGCAGGAAGTGGAAGCCGTATGCAACCGGGCCATTATTATCAACCAGGGCGTTATAGTTGCCGACGGTATCACATCCGAACTCTCGTTAATGCAGTCTCATGATATAGTCACCGTTGAATTCGAAACTCCAACTACCGAAAAGTTGCTCCTCTCAATACCGGGAGTCGCACGGGTGGTAAAAATCAATGATCTATCGTGGAAACTCCAGGCCAAGCCCGGGGAGGACATCAGGGCACGCATCAACAGGTTTGCGGTTGAGAATAACCTCACCCTGCTATCCCTTCATCGCGAAGAGCATAAACTGGAGCAGGTGTTCCAGGAACTGACCGGTAAAAAATAACCTTACCCCCTACCCTGCGCTGCTAACTTCAACGGCCCCCGACATATTCCTTGGTCAGAAGTGGGTTATTCCTGCCTGACCACAGCATTTTAAATCCGGCCTAAGGCTTACATCTAGTCTTTCATTCCCCACAGTTCCTGCAGATAACTGTTTCTTTACGGTTTTCCAAGACCTGCCTGCGAAAAGAGGTATACTGCCGGTTTTTCCATATAGCACTTAAAGGTTCTTCGAGCAAGTTACCCATCAGGTGATCCGCATCTTTATCGTAGCAACAAGGCACTACTTTCCCGTCCCAGGTAATCACAATGGAACTCCAGATGCGATGGCAGCGGTTACGGATATTGGCAGAAATCACCCACGAACCTCCGGGAGTTTGCCTGTAGCGCGATTTTTCCATTATAGTAGGAATAATGATATTTCCCGCCTCGAAATTATAAACCTGGGCCGATTTAAATGAAACTCTATCCACCCCGGATTGCCTGGCATACATGCGCATTTGCTCCACCTGGTGTTGGTTATGACGCATAACTATAAACTGCAGTTCGATAAAGGGAGTCCGGCTTTTCAACTTTTTCCGGGCGGCTACCAGTCGCTGTATTCCTTCCGTTACCGTTTGAATGTTTCCGTTTACCCGGTATTTTTCGTATGTCTCCTGGTCCATCCCGTCGAGAGAGATGATCAGGTGGTTCAGCCCGCTTTTGATAACCTCCGCCACTTTCTCATCGTTCAGGAAGTGCCCGTTGGTAGATGTAGCCACGAAAATCCGGCGGCTACGGGCCGATTGAACCATAGCCGAAAAATGAGGATTCAACATGGGCTCGCCCTGGTAATACAGGGTCAGGTAGAATAGGTTGGGTGCAAGCCTGCCAAGTATTGTATTAAAATGATCCAAATTCAAATTCCCCTTTGCACGGGTAAGCGTCTGCATACCTGTGGGACATTCAGGGCAGCGCAGGTTGCATGAAGTAGTTGGTTCGATGGAAGCCGACCAGGGTTTTCCTGCCACCCATGGCGTACGGAGCAAACGGCTAATGCGATAACTGGATTCAACAAGCAGCAGGTTAACTGACCTCTGCATATTCAATGATTTAAACAATGCCAGGTAATAGAAGAGAAGGTTACGAATACCCACCTAGTCGATTTTTGAAGTAAGTTTTTGCACCAGCCTGAATTGTTGGAAAAACTCTTTTGCAATCACTCTGAGTACCGTATATACCGGTATAGCGAGCAACATACCAATGATCCCGGCAAGGCTTCCACCCATAATTATCACAAAGAATATTTCGAGAGGGTGTGCTTTTACGCTTTTTGAATAGATAATCGGCACAAGTACATTGTTATCAATAAAATGGGCTGAGAAAATGACGCCACATAGTTTTAAAAGCACTGGCAGCAATTCGATATAGGAACCGGTAGCCAGGGTTGCCGTAACGCCAAGTGTAATTCCGATTGTGGATCCTATGATTGGGCCCAAATAAGGTATAATATTCATGATCCCGCCAAAGAACCCGATAAGTAATGCGTTTTCCACACCGAAAATCCACAGGCCCAGGGCGATTATCGACATAACTCCCAGCACCTCGATAATGACGCCTATGAAATAACGCATCAGCAGGTTTTTAGAATCCGAAATCACTTTTCGGGTTGCCACATGATGCTTCATGGGTACAACAAGTAAGAGGGTTTCTTCGAACATGGTTTCATCCTTCATAAAGAAGAAAGCAATAAAAAAAACTGAGAACAGCCCGATAAAAACAGTTCCGGCGACTCCGAAAAAGTCGTTAACGAACGTGGTTACGCTCCCAAGACTGACCAGGGACTTTGCTTTGATCACAATAAAATCCTGCAGAGTCTGCCCATAGGGAATGGCTCCTATAAAATGGAGTTCATGGTCGAGCCAATGCAATGGCCCCTGCAGGTTTTTAGCCAGGAGGTTAACATCTATTTTCGAGATGGTGTCGGCTTGTTGAACAATAAGAGGCACAAAGACCGCCAACAGCCCGAAAAATGTCATTATAATGCATAGAAGGGCCAGTGCGGCACTAAATGCATGAGGGATTCTCAATTTTTTAATGTGTACCTGGTCGAAGAATCGCACCAATGGGTGACCCAGGAACGAAATTACGGCAGCAATCAGCACCCATGCAATGATAAAGGAAAAGCGCCAGATCAGGAAGCCAATTATAAACAGAAGTATAAAGTAGCCTACGTATGTTAAAACCTGTTTCATGGAAAATTGTATTAGTCAGTTTACAAATTTAGGAATAATCAGCCAATTCTGCTGAACGTGTTCAATTTCCCGAAAGTTCTTTCCAAGAAACATGCCCGGACCAGGCAATCTGATTAATACTTCAATCCAATTATAAATACCTTTGTAATCTAACAATGCGCCATTCAAATGAACATAGCCGAAATCCTCCAGGATAAACTGATGAAACCCAAAGAAAAAACCGAAATGCTGACTATGTTGTTGTCGGGTAATACAATAACTATAGATCAGCTTATAAATTTTGCTTCATCGGCTAAAGATGCGGATAAGGCAAGCTGTATAGAGGTCGTTGAGCATGTTTCGTTAAAAACTCCTTCCATTGTAAACCAGGATGCTTTCGGTTTTGTTACCCGCAGCCTGGCGGAGAAGGCTCCTCGCATTAAATGGGAATCTGCCCGGGTAGTTGGAAACACGGCCCATTTGTTCGAAGACCAACTTGAAGCTGCAATAAGAAACCTTCTTGAAAACTCCGAACATGCAGGCACGGTGGTGCGATGGAGTGCAGCCTATGCATTAGGCCAGATAGTTAAACTGAAATTGCCCCTGAATGCAGAGCTAGTGCCTGCAGTAGAAGCAATTGCAGAAAGAGAAGACAAAAACAGCATCAGGAAAATATACCTGGATGCTTTGAAAAAAAGCAAGTGCTGATCCTACACACTTCAAATCAAGAATGCAAGAGAATAGTTTTGGCTATCGTTTATTAGTGGTTTAACATCAACACAATTAATCGGAAATTTTGCACTGTAAACGGCCTTTACCAACACTTTAACCTGATGGCTTCAAAAGATGGTCAATTAAAGCCTGGGTTAGCCCGTAAGTCAGATCCAGATTAACCGGGCAAACGGGCCACACCCCAGGGTGGACCAGTTTGCCTAGATCCGGAATTCCTTATGCAAGACTATTCCAGATCTATTCCTCAGCCGTTTTTTTAGCGTGAATTACATAAACTTTCCGTATTGCATAAGCCGCCGCCAGGGTAAATAAAATAAATGAACCGTTTTCGATGGCAGCTGATCCTCCAACAGGAGGTGCCGGATCAGAAGGGTTGCTTGGCGGAGGAGGAGGCTGCGAAATGGCGCCCAAGCTTAATAGCAGAAATCCCGTAATAAGTACCAGGCTATATATTCTTTTCATGTTCTTGGTTTTTTCAGTTTAATTGTTTCAGTTTATGAATCGAAGACAGGTATAAGTACTGAAAGAGCGAAATGCAATTAACCGGATTTTGGCACTGCATCCCGATAACAGCAACTAATTAACCACCGCTTTGCCGATAAAGGTTCTGCTTCCGCCTGTTACACGCACTATATAAACACCGGTAGCTTTTGGTGCCGGAAGTTGAATGATACTGTCCATTAACATTTTATTGCTGCTGAACAGACGACCCTGTGCATCATAAACTGATATAGAGACCTCTGATTGCTTCATTGCTGGCACATCAATAAGGAGACTGCCCTGGTTGACAGATACGCTTCCCTGAACAACTGCATCTTGCCCTGGTGTGGCTGTCACACCCAGGAACCTGAGCTGGAATCGGTTGCCTGCACTCAGTGCATTATGGCTGAAGGTATAAACAGGATTAGTCCGCAGATCAATCACCTTATTCAAAGCTCTATCCTCGAGATAAATCGGAATACCCATATAAAATGACTCCAGGCCGCTTGCAGTAAAGGTCACATCGGCAGAAGTATTCAATGCAAAATCAAGAGGCACTACCACATCGCCCGTGCTGAAAGGCAAGGCATTAATACTTAGTTTGGTATTATCCATAGCTAAAGAACTCAACTGGGGAGCTTCATTTTGACCAAGCATCTTTTTGGCCTCTATAAGTTCATCATATCCTGCTGTTGCATCTTCACGGAATTGCACCATTATCTCATCCCCGAAATTGTTGGCACTTACTTTAAGACTCATCATGTTATCAGCGGTCGTTCCCGTCTTTAGGTAGGACTGGGATGAATGAGCCCTTGCCGAAGGATCAATCGTTAAATTACCCGAGCTCGAGGCTTCAACAAAGAAACCCTGTCCTACAGGAATAATACCGGTAACGTTATTGGTACCTATAGGATTTCCACGGATATAAGCGCCATAATTACCTGCTGCAGAACTCCAAATCCAGATCTTATTCGAAATTGTTGCGCTTCCTGTCCAGGCACCAGCAACATTGAAGTCGAGCGAACAAGGATACATGTTGGCAACCAGGTTTTCGCCAGGGTGTGCACTTGTACCTGTATAAGTTACCGGAATAGTGCTTGTGCCTGAAAGTAATGTGCCTGTATGGGAATAAATATGGGAAGCCCCCGGATAATAAATCAGATAACCTTTTGTTGCTGCAAGGCTGGTTGAAGTGCTATTGCCGTTTGCTATCCATGTACCGGTAGGCTCGTTACAGTCGAAGAGGTAGGACCCTAGCCAGTCACCCGAAGTATAATTCGCTGTAAAAGGATGGCTGACCAGGTGGTACATTGTAGCATTATTTTGTGCCGGTGCGCCGGAAATATAGCGTTCAACGGTTGCTGAAACTCCTGCAGTATTATGTATGAGTGAGCCGGTTCCGGTAGCATCGCTCTTTATAACAATACCCGTATTGCCTGCGTTGTTGGCGAGTGTAGCAGTCACGGTTAGTTTACCGCCAGTGGCAATGGTAAGTGCTCCGCCGGTTTCAATGGTAAGTGTGGAAATAGTAGAAGTAGTATTGAGCTTGGGATTGTTTAACGCAGCATAAGGGATAATTACTTTTTTCGCTGATGCCGGCAATGCATTCTCACTCCAATTGCCTGCTGTAGCCCAATCAGTCGTAGATGTTCCAAGCCAGATGAACCCAGGCGTATAATTTTCGTAGCGGAGGAAAGGGTACCCGTTATTATCGGTACCGTTAAATGCCCAAATACCACCTGTTGATGTAAAATCCCAGGGGCCCAATATTAAACCAGGATCTGACAGATAGGTACTTACCCGTTTCATCTCAGCTGTAGTTCTGCCATTACCACCGGCGCTGACTAACTGACCAGACGTAACCGTGTTCCAGAAACAATTGTCGGCGCTACCCCCATCACCAGAACCGGCAAAGCCACCAATATTAGTCGGAGACGGCCCACTGGTTGAAACACTTCCAATCGAATAACATGATTGTATACTTGTGGCATCATTGGTTCCGAAAAATCCGCCAATGTTGGAATTTCCGGTAACGCTACCGGTTGAATAGCTATTCGTTACGGCTCCCCCGTTTATACCACCAAAGCCTCCGACTGAATTTGTTCCGCTCACATTGCATGATGAGAACGAATTGTTACAGATGACAACAAAACCAACCAATCCGCCAACATTATAACTATCAGTGCTTCCGGTAATAGTACCAGTAGAATAGCAATTTTCCACTTCATATACCTCACCCCCTATCGCTCCTACAAAATAGTTGCCACTAACTGAAGCATTCACTAATCCAAGGTTGGAAATAACACCCGAGGAAACCCCGAACATACCAACATCGAGATCACCGGGCCGGTTAATATGGAGATTAGAGATGATGTGATTTTGGCCATCGTAATTACCAGAAAAATTACCAATAGGTAAAAACCCATTTCCTCCGTCCCAGGTAGAAGTCGCAGATGCATCAATATCTGCCGTTTGAATAAAATAGGAGGCCCAGTCCCCGCTGTTCGCCGGATCACTCAGGTAAGCCAGGTCGGCCAGAGTGCTTATCTGGTAAGCAGTACCAATATTAGTGCCATCACCGCCCGAATAACCTTGTGAGGATACACTGCTACTCCAACCCAATAGCATGAGGGTGAATAGCATTTTAGATAAGTACGAAATGGTTCTTTTCATTGTTATTTAGTTTTAATATTAGCTGATTTGATAAACTATGGTCAATTTTAATGGTCAATTACATTAATTCACTTGAAACACATGCATATCCTGCCTTACAAACATCACTGTTAATTAGCCCGGGCATTTTACCCTTAGTAAACAAGAAATAGAGCAAATGAGTAAAAAATTTACTTTATCCAACATCTGAAGCAATTCAAATTCCTTTGCTGCCGTCCCAGGCCATACCGCTTTTCCTGAGAACAGCAGTATGGTTGGTCTGGCTTTTACAATTCTATCTTTTAATGACTACTGATTTTCTAAGCGTTTGATCTTTATTGGTTAATACAAGTGTATAAACCCCGGAGGCCATATTCCTGATATCAATTTTCTGTTTGACAGTTCCACTCACATGGATATCTTTCTTCTCATAAACCTTCATCCCCAGGTTGCTGAATACAAAGAGATCATAAGTAGCTGGCTCAGGAAGTGTTATGATAGCTGTAAAATAGCCGTCATTCGGGTTTGGATAGACATTTAGCCCAACATTCACCGGTCCACGATTAATCGGGTTGATTGTAGTAGTATTGACAGATGAATCAGGTTCAATGACATAGGATTTATTCGAATTTACAGTCACATTCTTTATGGTAGGCGTGGCAGCCGAACATCCATTTACATTGGTATAATTCACCCCTATCCAATTTGCCCCTGCAACGGTCCATTTAGCGGTAACCGTCTTTGTACCCTGTCCGCTTACAATTGACCCGCCCGCTGAAATGGTCCAAACGTAATTAGACTGGAAAGCAGCAGTAGAGTAAATTGTATTCGTATTGACATTGCAGGAACTGCTTCCGGAAATTATTGGAACAGGAGTAGGATTAACTAAAACAGTCAGTTGTTTTGCTCTGGCGGCAGTGCAACCATTGGCATTGGTATAATTTACAGTTACAACCTTTGCACCTGCAATAGTCCAGGTGATAGTCACCGTATTATCTGACGAACTGCCACCCGAAGTAACTGTGCCCCCACCGGGTATCGTCCATTCATAATTGGTCATCCCGGCTTCTGTAGTATACACATTTCCAACAGAATTGTTACATATTGATATTGGTCCGCTAAGCGTAATTACAGGCAACGGGTTGACCGTGACTACAACACTGTGGCTGTTTGAGCATCCCAATGCAACTGCTCCAATCGAAGTGGTTTCGACCAAGGTATAAGTGGTAGTAACCAAAGGTGTAACAACCGGGTTTGCCAGCGCAGAAGTAAATCCTGCCGGAACCGAAGTCCAGCTGTAGAAACTTCCGACTACTGCCGGAGCGCCAAGGGTGGTAGAACTATTGATACAGATTGATCTGTCAGGTCCGGCATCCGCAGCAGGTAAAGGGTTAACCGTCACTATATAACTGCCTGGTTGAGCTGCTGTACAACCAAAATTATTAGAATAGGACACACTCACTGTTCTGGTTCCAGCTGAAGCCCAGGTTATAGTCACCGAATTGCTGGCAGATGTTCCCCCGGCAGTAATGGTACCCCCGGCAGAAACATTCCAGGAGTATCCTGTCATTCCGGCTTCGGTTGTATAAACATTCCCGGTTGAATTAGCGCATACTACTGAAGGCCCGCTTAGGGTCGGAACAGGCAATGGATTGACTGTTACATTCTTAACAGTAGGTGAAGGAGCCGGGCATCCATTAACATTAGTATAGTTAACACCAATCCAATTTGCTCCCGCAATAGCCCATCTAACCACAACCAATTTGGTTCCCTGCCCGCTAACAATAGTGCCACCCGAGGAAATAGTCCATACATAATTCGATTGGAAGGCAGTCGTTGAATAGGTTGTGTTCACATTGGCACAACAAACGCTACTTCCTGTAAGTAACGGAATAGGAGAAGGGTTAACCGCGACTGTAAGTTGTCTAGGGGTAGCTGCAGAACAACCGGAGGCATCGGAATAATTCACCTTAATAATCTTCGCTCCGGCTGTATTCCAAGTGATAGTTACTGTATTATCGGATGATGAACCACCCGCTGTAACCGTCGCTCCCGTTGGAATAGTCCACTGGTAATTGCTCATTTGAGCTTCAGTAGTATATGTATTTCCACCTGAATAGTTACATACTGGAGTAGGTCCGTTCAGGGTAGGAACAGGCAATGGATTAACGGTCACGTAGAAACTTGTTGGCGAGGCTGCTGCACAACCCAATCCATTGGCATACGAAACACTTACTGTTTTTGACCCAGCTGTTGTCCAGGTAACCGTAACAGAATTGCTTGCTGACGTGCCGCCGGCGGTAATGGTTCCGCCTGCTGAAACCGTCCAGACATACCCGGACATACCCGCTTGTGTAGTATATACATTACCTGTTGAATTAACACATACCGAAGCAGGCCCTGTGAGGGTAGGAACGGGCAGCGGATTTACAGTCACATTCTTGATCGCGGCTGTAGCAGCAGAGCAACCATTGACATTAGTATAATTGACTCCCACCCAGTTTGCTCCTGCATTCGCCCATTTAACAGTTGCCGTTTTGGTTCCCTGCCCGCTCACAATTGTACCACCGGCAGAAACTGTCCATACATAATTTGTCTGGAATGCCGTGGTGGAAAATATTGTGTTTGCATTGGCACAGCACATATTACTTCCAAAAATAGCCGGAGCAGAAGTTGGATTAACTGTAACCGTAAGTTGTTTAGGCGTTGCAGCGGTGCATCCATTGGCATTGGTATAATTCACTTTAATTATTTTGGCCCCAGCCGTAGTAAAGGTAAGGGTCACGGTATTGCTTAATGCCGTACCGCCTGCCGTAATGGTGGCACCTGCCGGAATTGTCCAGAGATAATTAGTCATCGACGCTTCTGTTGTATAGGTATTCCCAGCAGAGTTGTTGCAGACGGATGTCGGCCCGGTAAGAGTCGGAACCGGCAACGGGTTAACTGTAACTACAACACTATGGCTGTTGGTACATCCATTTGAAGCAACTCCTATACCGGATGTTTCGACTAAAGTATATGTAGTGGTTACCAAAGGACTTACTGTCGGGTTAGCAAACGAGGATATAAAGCCAGCCGGTATGGAAGTCCAGCTATAAGTGTTGCCGGGTACTGCAGCGGCTCCAAGTGTAGTGCTGCTGTTAAGGCAGATAGATCTGTCGGCACCAGCCTGGGCAGCAGGCAATGGATTCACTGTAACATCATAGTTGCCCGGTATAGCTGAAGTACAACCCAATTCGTTTGTATAAGAAACACTGACTGACCTTGCGCCTGAAGTGGTCCAGCTTACAGTTACGGTATTGCTGGTTGACGTGCCACCCCCGGTTACAGATCCCCCTGCGGAAACTGTCCATACGTATGCTGTCTTTCCAGCCTGGGTAGTATACACATTTCCTGTTGAATTTGGACCAGTTAATACCAAGCTGGTAGCAGGTCGAATTGGTATGCCATAGTTGCCTGAAGTAGCATTAGGCACAGCAGCAGC
>JBAXXB010000112.1:0-12411 GCA_037128115.1 Bacteroidota bacterium | reverse complement strand
CCGTATCGTTTACGGGGCTGCCGATACCAAACGTGGGTATTCTTTACTCAGTTCATCGGTTCTGCATCCCCGCACCAAAGTAACCAGCGGGGTTCTTGCTGAAGAATGCGGGGAACTGATGAAAGATTTTTTTCGCAAAAAACGATAGCATTGCTACAAAAGATAGTCAGAAGGCCGTTAATTTAAATATTAAGGTAGAGTACAGCGAATGAACCCTGTAAACTTATTTATATAACATATTTATTTTCAATTAATTACTTTGGTTTTCTTTGCTACCCGCAGAAGAAAGATTTTTACTTCATAAATATTATTAAAATGCTTAGTGTTTTTATTCCTTGGCATGCGAGAAATTGTACTTTTGCACGAGTATATTTAACCGGAATCAGAGTGAAGAATATCAGATATTTTACCAATGGGGTGGATACTATCGAGTGGAATCAGGAACTATGTATGCACTCCGGGAAATGCCTCAAGAATATTCCTTATATTATTGAGAAGCCGGGTATTTATAGCATAAGCATATCAGAACGACAGTTTGACACCATTTTGAACCAATCCGACTTTTGCCCTGCAAAAGCGTTGAAACTGAAAGATCGCAAATAAAATCCTGACCTGCTGCTACTTCTCCATAAATGCATTATTGCCTGCATTTGGCGGAATTATCGGATTTCCCTCCCTTTCGTAACCTAATGCGACCGGCTTTCAACAACATTTGTTTACTTTGGAACGTTTCTTGAGGTGTGTATAATAAAAGATCACGCTATGCCCCGTTTACTTCTATCCGTGTTATTTCTCAGCTGCCTGTCAGCGTTTTCTCAGCCATACAGGACCGTCCACAACACCGCTTTCGCCCGTGGGGAGAAACTGACTTTCCGTGTAGCTTTTAATTCGGCACTAACAGGCAGCATTACGGGAGGGAAAGCGACAATTGAAGTTACAGATGATAAGAAGCTAATAAACGGAAGGAGTACTTTTCATGTGGTAGGTGAGGGTAAAACCACTGGTTTTATTGAGCTTTTCTATAAAATACAGGACCGCTTCGAGAGCTATTTTGACCAGGAAGCCTTTATTGCCTGGCAGTTTACCCGCCGAACCCGTGAAAACAATTATAAAAAAGACGACCTGGTCATCTTTCGCCAAAACGACAAGCTGGCCGTAAGTATGACAAAGGTGATGAAAGTACCTGCCAATATGCAGGATGTTCTTTCGGCATTCTATTTTGCCCGTACACTGGATATATCGGACCTTGAAGCCGGCGGAATTATCCATGTGCCTTTTTTCCTCGATGACTCGGTATACAATTCCAGGGTCATTTTCAAGGGCCGGGAAACGGTTAAAACCAAACTCGGCAAATTCAGATGCATCGCTTTCCGCCCGATGGTGGCAACCGGATATGCATTCGATGACCCCTACCCTATTACCATTTGGTTGACTGACGATGCCAACCGCATGCCGGTGTTGATTGAATCCGAACAGTCGGTCGGACGGGCAAGGGTTGAACTGATATCCTTTACGGGTCTTTCGAACCCGGTTACGGCAAAATTGCCGGATTAAATTCAGCGGATGATCACTTTCTTAGGGGGTAAGGGGATAGTATCCAGGCCTGCCGGAACTGGCACCACAAGCGTGTCAGCCGAAATATCAAAACGGGTCAGGTCGTAGCGCTTGATGATGTTATCCACCCGTGGAATCCATTTCGAAGAGGAGGCATACCCTGCTTTCTTCATGGCTTTCAACCATTTTTTGTAATCCAGATCACATTTCAGTACTGAATAATATTTCCTGCCAGAAACAAATGCACCGAAATGCAGGTAGGCCTCTTCATCCGTATCAAATCTGCGATATGTAGTAGTATATCCTGACCTGGTTTTTGAGGATTTAACCCTTCCTTTCACTCCAAAATGATTGTGTTTCACACGGCATAGCTTGCTGGTGCCGGCGGCACTCTCCTGTAAAGCAATGCCCAGCACCAGGCTGGCAGGGATTCCATAGGTATTCAATACCTCAATCGCGAGAGTGTCAAACCTGTCAATATATACTTCAGCATTGCTTTGTGCCCGTAGGCAAAAAGAAACGAAAAGAAGAATTATAGCAACCAGAATGCGCATGCTGAATGGAGATTTATGAATAAAAGTAAACAATATTATGTTAGCCTGACCAGTTTAGCTTCAAATGCTTGTGTTTCGCATGGGCCTAATCCCCTATTCAGGAAGAAAATCAGGCCATGCTATCATTCCAAAGAGTGTATTTTTTCGTAACTTTATGGAAAATGGAGTACCGACGCATCTTACTTGTTTCAAAATGCATACTTTTAACTTTTGAGCCAAACCGAATCCGTATGAAAACCATCTTCGTCCTTTTTATCCTGTTTTTAAGCCTGAACGCCCTGCCGCAAAAATTCTATCTCAGCGAATGGAAGCAGGTCGACTCGCTGGCCGGTATTGGCCAGTCACAATCAGCTCTTGACCTGGTAACCCTCCTTTATGAGCAGGCTAAAACCTCCAACCAGGCAGAGCAGTTTTTAAAAGCTTCGTTATACCGTATGAAACTGGAAGCAGATTTCCAGGAAGATACCTACGAAAAAAGCATAGCCCGCACACAATTGGAAATAAAGACGGCACATGCCCCGGTGAAGCAAATACTGCATTCGATAATGGCCGAGCTTTACTGGCGCTATTATCAGAACAACCGCTGGCAGATCCTGAACCGCAGCGAAACGGTGAACTTTGCTTCCGAAGATATAAAAACCTGGGACCTGAAGAAACTGGTCACCACCTGCATGGATAATTATGCCTTGTCACTTACTGGCAAAGACCAGCTTAAGAATACTGCAGTTTCATCGTACACCGAAATCCTGGTCAAAGAAAAAGATTCCGAAAAATTCAGGCCCACACTATTCGACTTCCTGGCACAGCGCGCCCTCTTTTTCTATACCATTTCCGATGCCGGCTTGACAAAACCAGTCGCAACCTTTACTATGGACAACCCCGGCCTGTTTGATGCTTCAGCCGCATTTGTTTCGCTTAGCCTCAGTTCCCCCCATACCCTTTCGTTCGAATTCCAGGCTTTACGGTTGTACCAGGAAATAGTCCGGCTTCATTTAAAAGATACAGACCCAACAGCTCTGGTAGATGCAGAACTGGAAAGGCTTAATTATGTACATGAAAAGAGCATACTTACTGAAAAGGACAGCCTTTACCTTGCTGCCTTGTATCAACTGGAAAACCGTTTTAAGGATCATCCCTCTTCGACCGAAGTTGATTTTAAAATTGCGAACGAGCTCAACCAGGGTAATGTAGGGTTTGTTCCTTACCTGGATGATGAACAAACAGGAATTCCGGTGGCGCATGACGATAAAAATAAATGGGATAAAAGGAAAGCCGTTGAATGCTGTGAAGCTGCGATAAGCCGTTTCCCCGAAAGCTTTGGCGCCAAAAACTGCCGTGCTTTGATTGAGAGTATTAAGCGGCCTTCTATCTCCCTCACCACTGAATATGTGTTTCCGGCATCAAAGCCTTCACGGGCTTTGGTAAAGTATAAAAATATTCCCCGCATCTATTTCCGTTTAGTTAAAACGGATCCGGGAACCGAGCGGGATATGCAACAGGATGAATCCACCATTAGGGTTGCAAAATACCTGGGCATGAAAGCAGTACTTTCGTGGGAGCAGTCGCTTCCGCTCGAAGGAGATTTTAGAGATCATACCGCTGAAATAAGGATCCCATCCCTGAAAACAGGCTTCTATGTTTTGCTCACCAGCAACGATTCTTTATTTCCTATCAAATCAGAAACCCTGATTTGTAATCATTTCTGGGTTTCAAATATCAGTTATATCAGCCGCAGGGAGCAGGATGGCACAAACGAGGTAATGGTGCTGCAACGCGAATCAGGACAACCTCTTGCCGGGGTACATGTGCAGGTCTATTACCCGGCATATAACTCAACAAGGCGCAGGTATGAAGACCTGGGCGGCAATGTTTTTACTACCGGTAAATCAGGAATCATACACATTGCGCCAAAAAATGACAATCACAGAGCAAATAATTTCTACCTGGTTTTAACATCGAAAGGCGATAAGCTGATCACTGACAGTTATTTCACCGGTTATTCCTATCGCAACTCTGAACCGGTTTCGGTGGTGCAAACCCGCTTTTTTACCGACAGGGCCATCTATCGCCCGGGGCAAACCATTTATTTTAAAGGAATTGTACTCGATAAAAATGGAGATGAAGTGAGTGTAAAAGCTGCATTTCCCACTTCTGTTTCCTTGTTCGATGTCAACAACAGGCAGGTAGCTACTACGCAGTTTCTTACCACCAATGATTTCGGTTCTTTCAGCGGTAGTTTTACTGCTCCCCAGGATGTACTTACCGGCCAGATGACCATACGCTGCACAACCGGATCTGTTGTAGTGCAGGTTGAGGAATACAAACGCCCTAAATTTGAAGTGACTCTCGAAACGGTGAAAGGATCGTATAAACTGGGTGAAACTATTACTGCTAAAGGAAAGGCATCAGCCTATGCGGGCAGTTCGGTTTCGGATGCCAAAGTCACTTACCGGGTTGTAAGGCAGGCCCGTTTCCCTTTCTGGTGGGGATGGCGAGCTAAACCTACTTCGACCGAAATGGAAATTACCCATGGTGTGACAACGACCGCTAGCGATGGAACTTTTACCGTATCGTTTAAAGCCATCCCTGATCTTTCGGTTGACACTAAAACAGACCCAGTGTTCAACTTTACTGTGTATGCCGATGTCGCTGATATTAATGGCGAAAGCCATAGCAGCGAAACCGGTATTTCGGTCGGGTACAAAGCATTGCTGGTGAATACCGACCTGGGTGATGATGTAAACCTGGAAAAAGAAGTTCGGTTTTCACTCACCACCACCAACCTGAACGGGGAAAAAGAACCTGCATCGGGAACCATCAGCATCGCTAAGTTGCGAAAACCGGACCAGGTTTTGTTCACCCGTAAATGGGCACAGCCGGATACAATACTTGTGTCGAAAGCAGCATTCGAGAAGGATTTTCCAGGCGAAGTGTATAAGAATGAAGATGATGTAAGTACCTGGGCTCAAGAAGCGACCGTATTTTCAGCCAGTTTTACCACACCTGCCGATTCACTTTTCAAGCCCGGCCAAACATTGAGGGCAGGCATGTATGTGCTCGAAATCAAAACCAGGGATGCTTTTGGACAAGAGGTTTTGTTCAGGAAATATTTCAGTGCTTTTCAACCAAACGAAACCACTACGGAAGCCGTTTCGCCCCTTTTCTTTACTTTGCTAACCGCTGCAGCCGAACCAGGCGAAGACGTGAAATTTGTGATAGGCACCCCGCTTAAGAAAGCATGCATTATTTACGAAGTGATTCATAAGGACAAGGTGGTGAGCCGTGAAATGCTGAACCTCACCAATGAGCAACGGCTGATAAGCATTCCTGTGAAAGAAGAGTACCGAGGTAACTTTGCCATAAGCCTGTCGATGGTAAAAAATAACCGTACTTTCCTGGCAAGCAAAGTGGTAAGTGTTCCCTATACCAATAGGAAGCTGGATATCAGCTTCGCCAGTTTCCGCAACAAATTGCTGCCCGGGCAGGAAGAGGAATGGCAGATTACGCTGCGCGACAGCAAGGGCGACAAAGCCGTGGCCGAAATGCTGGCCGGCATGTACGACGCCTCACTTGATGCCTTTGTGCCGCATAGCTGGTCCTTCGATATCTTCGGTTATTTCAACGGAACCCATTCGTGGGAGACAAACCGGTTTTACGGAACCCAATCGGATGAACAATACTATTTTTCGGAAACTGTATATGAATTTACAGATCACGAATATGATCAGTTGAACTGGTTCGGGTTCGTAAATAATTATTCTGACGGAAGGTTATATGCAATGAAAAGCCTCGACAGATTTGCAACTCCCATGGCTGCTGCTGCAGTCAACGAGGTTTTTAATCAGGATGAACTGGCTCTCCCGCTGACTGAAAGTGTTAAGCTGCATGAGTTCAGGAAATCATCTGCACCGGAAACCAAATCTGAAAACGGCAAGTCCTCCTCACCAACTGCCGGATCGCAGCCCATACAAATCCGCAAAGACTTTAACGAAACCGCCTTCTTCTTTCCACAACTGGCTACCAATGAAAAAGGGGAAATCGTTATTAAATTCAAGGCTCCCGAAGCCCTTACCCGCTGGAAAATGATGGGGCTGGCCTATACCAAAGACCTGAAATACGGGCAGGTTGAAAAGACACTGGTTACGCAGAAAGACCTGATGGTTTTCACCAATGCTCCTCGTTTCCTTCGCGAAGGGGATACCATGGACTTTGCCGCCAAAATTTCGAACCTCAGCGATCATAACCTGGCGGGAGTGGCCGAACTTCATTTATTCGATGCTATAAGCATGAAACCGGTGGATGACATACTGGGTTTGCAAGCGGCAAGTATGCCTTTTGCAGTAAATACAGGCGTAAGTTCAGCCGTAAGCTGGAAGATCATTATTCCCGAAGGACTGCAGGCCGTTGTTTACAGGATTACGGCTTCGACAGGAGCTTTCAGCGATGGGGAAGAAGCAGCTATACCCGTGCTCACCAACCGTATGCTGGTTACCGAATCGCTGCCCTTGCCGGTAAATGGCATGCAGCAGAAAAAATTCACGTTCGACAAGCTCCTCAATTCCGGGAAACCCGGCTCAACCCTGCGCAACTACAGGCTTTCGCTGGAATATACATCCAACCCGGCCTGGTATGCCGTGCAGGCCCTGCCTTACCTGATGGAATACCCGTATGAATGCGCCGAACAGATTTTCAGCCGGTATTATGCCAACAGCCTGGCATCGCATATTGCAAACTCTGATCCTAAAATAAAGCGAGTCTTCGAAAGCTGGAAAACGATTTCGCCTGATGCATTAAAATCGAACCTGGAAAAGAACGAAGAACTGAAATCAATACTGCTGCAGGAAAGCCCCTGGGTGCGTGAAGCAGGCAACGAAAGCGAGCGGAAACAGCGTATCGCCCTGCTTTTCGACATGAACCGTATGGCTTCGGAACAAAGTTCGGCATTGAAAAAACTACGCGATATGCAGTCGGCCAACGGAGGGTGGCCCTGGTTCCTGGGTATGCCCGAAAGCCGGTATATCACGCAGCATATTGTAAGCGGGCTTGGCCACTTATACCATATGGAAGTGATGATTCCTGCCGAAAACAATGAAGCAGGCAGCATGCTTAAAAAGGCGGTGCAATACCTCGACGAAACCGTGAAGGAGGGCTTCGATAAACTGAAAAACAACGATAAGGATTACCTGAAAAACAACCACCTGGGGTACGAAGAGATACAGTACCTGTATGCCCGCTCGTATTTCCTGGTCGATTTCCCGTTGGGAAAAGAATACAACGAAATGACGGAGTATTACAAAATGCAGTCGGTCAGATACTGGAATGTACAGGGCAATTATATGAAAGCGATGATGGCTCTTTACCTGGAACGCTTTGGTGACACGAAAACGGCTTCGCTTATTATGCGCTCGCTGAGCGAAACCGCCCTGCATAACGAGGAAATGGGAATGTACTGGCGCAGTGAACAGCATGGCTGGAAATGGTACGAGGCCCCGGTGGAAACACAGGCAATGCTTATCGAGGCTTTCGACGAGGTAAGCAACGACCGGAAATCGGTGGAAGAAATGAAAATATGGCTGCTGAAGCAAAAGCAGACGCAAGACTGGAAAACCACCAAAGCCACCACGGAGGCCGTTTATGCCCTGCTGCTGCGCGGAACTTCGCTGCTGGCATCCGACAAACAGGTTGAAATCACCCTGGGGACCGAAAAAGTAGATCCATACCGGCAGGATGGCGCAAAGCCAGAAGCGGGAACAGGCTATTTTAAGACCAGTTGGGAGGCATCGGCAATCAAAGCGGAAATGGGAAGAGTAACTGTTAACAATCCTAATCCGACCGTAGCCTGGGGTGCCTTGTACTGGCAGTATTTTGAGCAACTCGATAAGATTACGCCGGCACAGACTCCCCTGAGCCTGAACAAAAAACTCTTTCGTGAAATAAACACCCCTACAGGGCCTGTGATAGAACCTATAACTGAAAAGTCGCAGGTTAAAATCGGGGATAATATTGTAGTTCGCGTTGAGCTTCGTTCGGACCGGGATATGGAGTATATCCATTTGAAGGACATGCGGGCTTCTGCTTTCGAGCCGGTAAATGTACTTTCGGGATACCGCTACCAGGATGGGCTTGGGTATTATGAAGCTACGGGCGACGCTGCAACCAATTTCTTTATTTCCTATTTGCCCAAGGGGACTTATGTGTTCGAATACAGGCTTGTTGCCACGCAAAAGGGGGATTTCTCGAATGGGGTAACCTCGGTTCAATGTATGTATGCACCTGAGTTTTCGGCGCATTCGGAAGGCATACGGGTAAGGGTGGAGTAAGTTATATAGTGCAGGGTTTAAATTTATGCCTTACGGGATTTTCACGGCCAACAGCCAGCGGATAAACAGCCGGTATACAAGCAGGCATAATGGATAAAGCCATAAAATCGCTTTGACTGCCCGGCTATATACCTTACGACGTGAATTATAAACTTTACGACGCTGATTATAAACCTGAGGATGCGAATTATAAACCTTACGGCCCGAATTATAAACCTTACGACGTGAATTATAGACTTGAGGATGCGAATTATAGACCTGAAGTCGCTAATTATAAACCTGAAGTCGCGAATTATAAATGTTACGACGTGAATTATAGACTTGAGGTCGCGAATTATAGACCTGAGGATGCGAATTATAAACCTTACGGCCTGAATTATAAACCTGAGGATGCAAATTATAAACTTTAGGTCTCCGGGGTAGGGGGAGGAACAAGAGCGTAAAAAGGTTAAACGCAGAGAACCGCGGAGAGCGCGGAGATATGCTTCGGGACTATAATTTAATACTAATCAGGCATTAAGGCACAAAACATTTTGTATTACTTTTAAATCCGGAAAAAATGATGCTGCTACAGGGGCAAAAATGGTTTGCATATTTATGAGCCGGAAATCGTATTATTTTTACAGGAAATCAGGCGCTAAAATCTATATTTGTAGCAAAACATATCATAACGATGACGACTGGCGAAAGCATTTACAGAGGAAAACTTATCAGTATTGAAGAAGCCGTAAGCTTTATTAAAAGTGATACGGATATTATTGTGGCTCAATGCGCTTCGGAACCACAGGGTTGTTTATCAAAATTTCATTTGGCTAAAGATCGCGTCACGGAAGTGAAAGTGTTTTCGGTACTTATGCTGAAGCCCTACGATTTTTTTATGAAACCGGAGATGAAAGGCCATTTCGAGCTTTGCAGCTGGTTTCATGCACCCGGATCGCGGGCAGCGCTAAAAGAAAAAACCGGGACTGTTACCTATGTCCCCAATATGCTGCACCGCGCAGCTACAGACAGGGTTAAAGTACGCAGGCCACATATGTTTTTCGGCACATGCACACCCCCTGACGAAAACGGCTTTGTATGCCTGTCGTTAGGCATTACCTATGAAAAAGACATTATAGAAGTTGCTGAGATTGTCGTTCTCGAAGTCAACGACCAGCTTCCCCGCACGCATGGCGACACGCTGGTACATGTGAGTGAGGTTACCTGGTTTGTTGAGTTTTCGCAAAAAGCCCCTACCCTGCCCGAGCCTCAGCCGGATGAAGTTGCCATGCGTATAGGCGAAAATATTGCCGGGCTGGTGGAGGACGGATCAACCATACAGTTGGGGATAGGCGAAATTCCAAATGCAGCGGCATTGTCGCTTCATGGCAAAAAGGACCTGGGTGTACATACCGAAATGATGGTCGACAGCATGATGGAACTGTACGAACTTGGTGTGATCACAAACAGGGAAAAGTCCATACACAGGGACAAGTTTATCTGTGCCTTTGCCATGGGCAGCGAAAAGCTATACAAATGGCTCGACAACAATCCATCCATAGAGTTTCAAAGGGGTAAATATGTTAATGATCCTTGTGCCATGAAACATAACAGCCGCATGGTATCCATAAATACCTGCATCATGATTGATTTTACAGGGCAGGTCTCCAGCGAGTCCATTGGAATTGAGCAATATTCAGGTACGGGTGGCCAAACCGATACGGCCTCGGCAGCCATTGAGGGAACTGACGGCTTAGGGAAGTCGATTATCGCCTGCAGGTCGACCGCCCGGGGAGGTAAAATTTCGACTATAGTCCCTGTGCTGCCTCTAGGAAGTGCCGTTACTCTACACCGCAGTCATACGGATTATGTAGTAACCGAATGGGGAAGCGTACGCCTCACCGGTCGCACGGTGCGCGAACGCACGCACTTCCTGGTAGCTATAGCTCATCCCGATTTCAGGGAAAGCCTGCAGGCAAAGGCAGAAGAAATGGGATACTGGTAGAAGTTCCTGGGCTTTGGGGCTGAAAAGTTTTATTAGCTATGAGTATATCATGCCAATAGCGTTCAGCAGCTTTATTAATACGGCCATGGCCGACGCTTATTTATAAATAGTCTCAGGCAAATAGTAGAATAAGGTAGTTTAACTTAATGCAAAAGCCCGTGAATATAAGGGCATTACTGCAATGCAGATAAGAAACGTTAGTTAAAACCAATTATCCTTAAAACTGAGTTTTAAGAATATAAGTGGAAGGGAAATCAGGGACGGTTTCCTTTTGTTTTTCAGCAGTTAGTTGTACTTTGCTGCACAGGGTAAGTCCGGATATAGCGCTCACTTTACCCCTTCTTTATGGAAATAATCAGGGCTATTCGGTACAGTGCCGCTCTTTTTTATAATTTAGCTCGATATTTAAAGGCGGATGCAGGATATATTTAACGATCTGAAGACAGTTATGGAACAGGGTGTTCCCTGCGTGTTATGCGTAGTGACAGGAACTAGCGGTTCCACGCCGCGGAAAGCTGGGTCAAAAATGCTGGTATTCAGCGATGGCAGCATTAAAGGCACCGTAGGCGGGGGTAGTGTCGAATTTCAGACGATACAGGATGCCTTGAAAATCATTTCCTGTGGCGAGCCTTTTACCAAACGGTTTCACCTGGAACAGGATCTGAAAATGCACTGCGGAGGTACAATGGAAATATATTTTGAACCCATAGGCTGCCTGCCTAAACTGTATATTTTTGGTGGTGGCCATATTGGGAAAGCCCTGGCCGGCTATGCAACAGGACTTGGGTTCCGCCCCTTTGTTTTCGATCAGCGGGAAGGCATTTTTGATGAGTGGGAGATAGCCGGGGTTGAAACTCAAAACGGAGATTTCCTCCAGATTATGGATACGCTTACCTTCGATACAAATACTTACATAGCCATAGTTACTCATAAGCACGATTTCGACGAAACGGTACTGCTAGCCTGCCTTCCACGCGAATTTGCATACCTTGGAATGATAGGCAGCAAGCGCAAGGTGGCTGAAATCAGGAAAAACGCCCTGGAAATCCGTGGTTTTACCGAGTCACAACTCAATACAGTCGATATGCCGATCGGGTTTCCCTTTGCAGCCGAAACACCGGCCGAAATTGCCATCAGCATTGTAGCTAAAATGATTGATGTGAAAAATACACTGAAAAAAGCATGAGTGCCGTTCGTGACAAAATTCAATTCGTATTAAACGAAAGTATCGTATCTGTCGACTTTAATGCGGACACAGAACTGAAACCAACAACTACGGTCCTGAATTATCTCCGGTCGCTGCCATTTCATAAAGGTGTGAAAGAAGGCTGTGCCGAGGGCGATTGTGGTGCCTGCACCGTGGTAATCGCCGAAAATGAAGGTGAAAAACTTGTTTATAAAACCATCGACAGTTGCCTGGTATTACTGCCCATGATACACGGTAAGCAACTGATCACTATCGAGAACCTGTCGGATGCAGGTAAACTGCACCCGGTTCAGCAGGAAATGGTTAACAATAACGGAAGCCAGTGCGGGTATTGCACTCCCGGAATAGTGATGTCGTTATTTGGCTTATATAAAAACCACCACCAACCCAAAAGGGACGTGATAGAGGAAGCCCTCACAGGAAACCTTTGCCGTTGTACAGGCTATCAGCCCATTATCAACGCCGCTGTAAATGCCTGTTCCTGTGATGATAACGATATTTTTAAGCTTCATTCGGCTAAAATCATTTCCTTGCTTGATGCGCTAAACCAGGATAAATCGCCTGTTGAAATTCGTACGGCCACTCAACACTACCTGAAACCCTTCACCTTGCAGGATGCCTTGGTATACAGGAGTCAATTTCCCAATGCCATCATAGTCGGTGGCGCCACCGACACGGCTTTACGCCAGACCAAGAAAAAAGAATCTCTCTCTGAAATTATTGACATATCCGATATTGCCGAATTAAGGTATTTTATTGAAGATCATAATACTTTTAAGGTAGGCTCGGGTC